>NZ_MKRU01000075.1:28747-80264 GCF_001897985.1 Microbacterium sp. 69-7
CATACGAGAACGCCGCGGCTGTGATCGCGGTCAGCGACGGGATGCGCCGCGACATCCTGCGCAGCTATCCCTCCCTCGATCCCGCGAAGGTGCGTGTGATCTACAACGGCATCGACGTCGAGGCGTGGCATCCGCGAGAGGATCACGCGCTTCTCGAGCGGTACGGCATCGACCCGAACCGCCCATCCGTCGTGTTCGTCGGCCGCATCACGCGGCAGAAGGGTCTTCCCTACTTCCTCCGAGCCGCCGCCGAGCTTCCTGCCGAGGTGCAGATCGTCCTCTGTGCCGGCGCCCCCGACACGCCGCAGATCATGGCCGAGGTCGAAGGTCTCGTGCGTGACCTCCAGGCGTGCCGGGACGGCGTCGTGTGGATCGACGAGTTCCTGCAGCGCGACCAGCTCTGCGCGATCCTGACGTCGGCCACCACGTTCGTGTGCCCGAGCGTGTACGAGCCGCTCGGCATCGTGAACCTCGAGGCCATGGCGTGCGGCGCCGCCGTGGTGGGCACCGCGACCGGCGGCATCCCCGAGGTCGTCGTCGACGGCGTCACCGGGCGCCTCGTGCCGATCGAACAGGTACAGGACGGCACGGGAACGCCCGTCGATCCCGACCGCTTCGTGGCTGATCTTGCGGCCGTGCTCACCGACGTGGTGTCCGATCCCGAGCGTGCGCGCGCGTACGGTGAAGCCGGCCGCGAGCGCGCCGCCACGGCCTTCAGCTGGCAGGCGATCGCGGACGCCACGGAGGCGCTCTATCGCGAGGTCGCCGAGCGCGCGGACTGAGTGCGCGGACTGCGTGCGCGTCCGGCGCGTACCGCCGGGATGCCCCCGATAGGCTGGGGGCATGCCTCAGGTGCTCGAATTCGTCGATGTCGTCGTCCGCCGCAATGCTCGCAACATCATCGATCGCATCGACTGGCACGTCGCCGACGATGAGCGCTGGGTGGTCCTCGGACCCAACGGTGCCGGCAAGACCACCATCCTGCAGCTCGCGGCGACGCTGATCCACCCGACATCGGGTGAGGTCACGATCCTGGACGAGCGTCTCGGACGCACCGACGTGTTCGATCTGCGGCCGCGCATCGGGTTCGCGTCGTCGGCGATGGCCCGCCGGGTTCCGCCGGAGGAGGCGGTGCTCGACGTCGTCCTGACCGCTGCGTTCTCCGTGCTCGGGCGCTGGAACGAGACCTACGAGACGATCGACGAGCGTCGCGCACGCCGCGTGATGGCCGAGTGGAAGCTAGACCACCTCGCCGAGCGCACCTTCGGGACTCTGTCCGACGGCGAGCAGAAGCGGGTGCAGATCGCCCGCGCCGTGATGACCGATCCGGAGCTGTTGCTGCTCGATGAGCCGACGGCGAGCCTCGACCTCGGCGCGCGCGAAGAGCTTCTCGAGCTGCTCAGCGGCTACGCGCAGGCGCCGACGACGCCGGCTATGGTGATGGTGACCCATCACGTCGAGGAGATCCCCGTCGGATTCACCCACGTCCTGCTCCTTCGCGACGGCGCTGTCGTGGCCGCGGGACCGCTCCAGGAGACGCTCACCGCGGAGAACCTCTCGGCCACCTTCGGCATGCCGATCGCCCTGACCGAGGAGGGCGGGCGCTACGCCGCGCGGGCTACGCACGGCGACTGAGATCCGGATTCTTCCGAGCGGCCTCAGGCTGGTATGATCGACCCTTGGTGCATGCGCGCCCGCGCCCGCATCACAGACTTCCCTCGCCCTGGCAAAATCCAGGGCACCACGTTAGGAACCCCATGAAGACTGACATCCACCCCGAGTACCAGGCGGTCGTGTTCCGCGACCTCGGCTCCGGCGAGACCTTCCTGACCCGTTCGACGGTCACGAGCGACAAGACGATCGAGCTCGACGGTGAGACCTACCCGGTCATCGACGTCGAAATCTCCTCGGCCTCGCACCCGTTCTACACGGGCAAGCAGCGCATCATGGACTCGGCCGGTCGCGTCGAGAAGTTCAACCAGCGCTTCAAGAACTTCGGCGGTTCGAGCAAGTAATCCGAATCCCGCGAAAGCCCCGCTCCGGCGGGGCTTTCGTCGTGGTGGGCGTCGAACGCCCACCACGACGCGAGCGGTCGATCAGCGGATCGGCCAGCTGCCGTCGAGGCGGTCGTCGGGGTCGAGCCGGCCGATGCGGATGAAGTAATCGGTGAGGCTGTCGGCCTGCGCGCGTGCCCACCCGATCTGACGGGTGTGCAGCTCGTGGACGGGTGTATCGAGCTCGAACCGTCGTGCCAGCGCCTGTGCGACCCGGCCCGCCGCGATCGCGTCGACGGCCGCGTCGTGCGCGCCGACGAGCGGCACGGCGTAATGCGCCGCGACGGCTTCGAGGGTGCGCTTGCCGCGGCGGAAGCGGTCGTGTGCTTTGTCCAACACGAGGGGATCGATGACCGGCGACGGCTCCAGGATCGGCGGGATGCCGTGTCGGAGCGCCTCGTATTTGAGCAGCGAGAAGTCGAACGGGGCGTTGTAGGCCACCACCGGGATGCCGGCGTCCAGCAGATCGCGCAGTGCAGAGACGACCTCCGCGATCACGGAGGGCGCGGCGGAGCCGTGCGCGCGGGCGTGTGCCGTCGTGATGCCGTGGACGGCGGTGGCGCCCTCGGGGATGTCGATACCCGGATCGGCGAGCCATGACCGCGCCCGAACGGCCGTGCCGCTGGCGTCGAGGAGACCGACATGGGCCGTGACGATACGGTCGGAGGTCACGTCGACGCCGGTCGTCTCCAGATCGAAGACGCCCACGGCATCCGCCCAGCCGAGGCGGGCAGGCCGGGTGGGAGCGATCGCGGCGGCCGGATCCTCCTCCCACAGGGGAATCGTCTGCCACGTCTGCATGCCCCCGAGGTTATGTGTGGGCGCCGACATCGCGGCGCAGGCGCGCGGGCACGACCGCCGGCGAGGGGGCAGCCTTCTAGACTTCAGGGATGACCGTCGCCTCGCCCTACGCCGACCGCCTGGCCGCCATCGCCGTGGGGCGCGACGAGATCGAGATCTCCGGGACGCGGACGGCGTACTGGGTGTACGGAGATCCCGCGGCGCCGATCACGCTCGTCGCCGTGCACGGATACCGCGGTGACCACCACGGACTGGAGCCGGTCGTGGGCTACCTCGACGGCATCCGCGTCATCTCGCCCGACCTCCCCGGGTTCGGTGAGACGCCACCGCTTCCGGGAGTGGAGCACACACTCGACGCCTACGCGCAGTGGCTGCGCGTCTTCGTGGATGCCGTGGCGCCGGGAGCCGTCGTGCTGGGGCACTCCTTCGGGTCGATCGTCGTCGCCGCGGCGGTCGCCGCAGGACTGCAGACCCCGCGCGTGATCCTCGTCAACCCGATCGGTGCCCCGGCACTGGAGGGGCCGCGCGGCGTCCTCACGCGACTGGCGGTGCTCTACTACCGCCTCGGCGCGAAGCTGCCGAAGCGGATCGGTGAGGCGCTCCTGCGAAACCGCATGATCGTCCGCGTGATGAGCGTCTCGATGGCCAAGACCCGTGACCCGCTGCTGCGCCGCTTCATCCACGACCAGCACGACACCTACTTCTCCCTCTTCCACGATCGTGACGTGCTGTACGAGGGTTTCGTCACCTCCGTCTCGAACGACGTCCGCCGCTTCGCACCGGCGATCGCGCAGCCGACGCTGCTGATCGCCGCGGAAAAGGACGACATCACGCCGATCGAGGCCGAGCGGCGGCTGCAAGGGATGTTCCCCGACGCCGAGCTGGTCGAGATCCCCGCGGTCGGCCACCTCATCCACTACGAGACTCCGCAGGCGGCCGCAGAGGCGGTCAGGCTTTTTCTCGCGCCTTCCGGCGACGGTACGCGTTGACGTTCATGCGGTTGCCGCAGTTTCCGGTGTCGCAGTAGCGCTTCGAACCGTTCTTCGAGAAGTCGACATAGACCGACTCGCAGTCGTCCGCCGCGCAGACGCGGACGCGATCCCACGCATCGGAGCGGATGACGTCGACGAACGCCATCGCCGATTCCACGAGCATCCGCATCGCCAGGGGGGCGTCGGGCGCCGTGGCATGGATGTGCCAATCGAACTGATCGTGGATGACGAGTTGGGGCAGTGCCCGACCATCGCGCAGCATCGCGTTGACGAGCGGCACGGCGCGGTCGCGATCGACGTCCCACAGCGCCCGAAGGCGCGAGCGGTTCGCGCGGACGGCGGTGAGCTCGGCGGCATCTCGGCGGAAGGCTCCGGTGTAGGAGAACTCGGCGAGGTAGGCTGCCAGATCCGCCTGCGTCTGGAGGCGGTCGACGCCGGATGTGTCGGTGTCCGGCAGGGTGTTGACCAGGGCTGCGGCGGCACGCAGAGACATTTCGGTGTCATGGATGAAGACCACGTTGACTCCTGACCTCGCCGGGCGATAGTGTCACCAGTGTATTCGCTGTTCAGTCATGACAGCCCGCACTCGAACCCGAGGACCGCCGGTGTCTCGCACCGCTTCATCCGCCCGCACGACGGGGATCGTCATGGCCGTCGTCTCGGCCCTCGCCTTCTCTTCGAGCGGACCGCTGGTCAAGCCGCTGCTCGAGGCCGGGTGGTCGCTCTCGGCGGCGCTGGTCGTGCGCATGGGACTCGCCGCGCTGATCCTGTCGCCCGCTCTCGTGCGTGCGGCGCGGCGTGAGCGCGGATTCCTCCGCCGGCACGCCCTCTCGCTCGTCGCGTTCGGGCTCATCCCGGTGCTGGGGTGTCAGCTGCTGTTCTTCTCCGCGATGCAGCGCATGCCCGTCGCCGTCGCGCTTCTCATCCAGTACCTCGCGCCGGTGATGCTCGTCGGATTCGTCTGGATCCGTACGCGACGCGCCCCGTCGCGACTCGTGATCATCGGATCTGTCGTCGCGATCGTGGGACTCGTGCTCGTCGTCGACGTCACCGGCGCCCGATTCGACCTGCTGGGCACGCTGCTGGCCCTGGGCGCGGCACTCTGCGTCTGTGTCTATTTCGTGATGAGCGAGCGCACCGGCGACGACCTGCCTCCGCTCGCGCTGGCCGCCGGCGGGCTGATGGTCGGGGCCGGTCTCATGCTCCTGCTGGCGGTCGTCGGTGCGATGCCCCTGTCCGCGCCGGCCGTCACGCTCACGTTCCGAGGGATCGATGTTCCCGGCATCCTCGCCCTCGGGTGGGTCGGAGCCGTCGGAACGACCCTCGGCTATGCCTTCGGGGTCATGGCCGTGCCTCGCGTAGGCGCTCGATTGGCGTCGTTCATCGGCCTCAGCGAAGTGCTCTTCGCGCTCGGCTTCGCCTGGCTCCTCCTCGGCGAGGCCCCATCGCCGGTCCAGATCATCGGCGGTGCGGTGCTGTTGGCGGGGGTCGTGCTCGTGCGAATGGATGCCGGCGCCGCACCTCTCGCCCCGCTTGCGGCGGATGCCGTGCTGCCGCCGACGCCCGAGTTCTCGCCCGGCGAGGTCAGCGGATCGCGTCCTCCCGTGCCGACTCCAGGAGTGGGCGGATCCGATATCCGATCACTTCGCCCATGACCAACGACGTTTCGGTGCGTTCGACCCCGTCGATCGCGAGGATCCGCGCGTCGACGTCGAACAGGTGCTGGGTGTCGCGCGCAGCGACGCGCACCAGCAGGTCGACCTGCCCGCTCATGCCGTAGGCCTGCACCACCTCGGGGAGCGTCGCGATCGCCTGCGTGATGCGGGGCAACTCCGCCTGGCGCACGGTGACGCTCACCATCGCTTCGATCGGCAGGCCCAGTGCGAGCGGGGGGATGGCCCGTTCGAACGACTGGAAGACGCCGCCGCGCTCCAGGCGCGCCAGCCGCGCCTGGACGGTGTTGCGGGACAGCCCGAGCCGTTCGGCGAGCGCCACGACCGTGGCGCGGTGATCGTCGGCGAGCGCGTTCAACAAGTCGAGGTCGACGCGGTCAAGAGATCCCATACTGCCCAACTGTACCAGCAGCAGCCGGTGCCGCATGGGCAACATGATCAGCGCGAGCAAAGATGCTTGAGCTAGGTGCCAGTTCGACGTAATCTTCCACGCAACCGGCGACGAGGCCGGCCCGGGCGGCCGCCGCGGTCCACAAGACAGCGGCTGAGCCAGAGAGGGATGACGACGATGTACACCGTGACGACAGACGAAGCGATGACCGCGCTCGACGACACGGCGCGACTGCTGACCCCCGACGGGTGCCGCATCGCGGACGCGCGGCTGGACCCCTGGGTCGAGGACCTGGACGGCGCCGCGGTGCGCGGTCTGTACCGCGACATGGCGATCGCGCGCCGGATGGATGCCGAGGGTGTGGCGCTCCAGCGCCAGGGTCACCTCGGACTGTGGGCGCCTGCTCAGGGGCAGGAGGCGATCGCCGTCGGGACGGCGCGCGCCTGCCGCGCCGACGACTTCCTCTTTCCGAGCTACCGCGAGCTGAGCATCGCGATCCTTCGCGGCGGAGTGCCCGCCGACCTCGTTCTCGCCTGGCGCGGCGAGGTGCACTCCACGTACGACCCCTTCGAGCTCCGCCTGGCATCACCGCAGATCATCATCGGCGCCCAGACCCTCCATGCCGCCGGATACGCGATGGGTATCCAGCGCGATGGTGGCGATCAGGTGGCGGTGACCTACTTCGGCGACGGAGCGTCAAGCCAGGGCGATGTCAACGAGGCGATGGTGTTCGCGTCGTCGTTCACGGCCCCCGTCGTCTTCGTCTGCTCGAACAACCAGTGGGCGATCTCCGAGCCGGTCGCGGTGCAGTCGCGCTTCCCGATCGCGGGTCGCGCCCCCGGCTTCGGCATCCCCAGCATGCGGGTGGATGGCAACGATGTGCTGGCGTGCACAGCGGCGATGCGCTGGGCGCTGGAGCACGCCCGTCGCGGTGGAGGTCCCGTGTTCCTCGAGGCCGTGACGTATCGCATGGGTCCCCACACCACCTCGGACGACCCCACGCGCTACCGGGACCGCGAAGAACTCGAGGCGTGGCGGGCGCGCGCCCCGCTGACGCGCCTGGAGGCGTTCCTGCGCGCCGCCGGTGACCTCGACGATGAGACGATCGCCGCAATCGGGAGGGAGGCCGACGGGCTCGCCGCGCAGATGCGTGAGGCGGTGCTCACGGCGCGCACCCGGCCGGCGATCGAGGTTTTCGATGACGTGTACTGCGAACCGCACACCGGCGTCGAGCATCAGCGCGCGCGTTTTGCGGCGTATCTGGACTCGTTCGCCGCCGACGCGGGGAGTGCGCGATGACGTCGCTGACGATGGGCGCGGCGCTGACGGTGGGCCTGCACCGGGCCATGGCGGCCGATGAGCGCGTGATCGTCATGGGCGAGGACATCGGCCGCCTCGGCGGCGTGTTCCGCATCACCGACGGCCTCCTCGATGAGTTCGGCCCCACGCGCGTCATCGACACCCCGCTCGCAGAGTCCGGCATCGTCGGCACGGCGGTCGGACTCGCGATGCGCGGGTTCCGCCCCGTCGTGGAGATCCAGTTCGACGGGTTCGTGTACCCGGCCTTCGACCAGATCGTCTGTCAGGTGGCCAAGCTGCACTACCGCACGCGCGGGCGCGTTCGCATGCCGCTGACCATCCGCATCCCCTGGGCGGGAGGCGTCGGCGCCGTCGAGCACCACTCGGAGTCGCCCGAGGCGTACTTCGTGCACACGGCGGGGCTGCGCGTGGCGGCCGTGTCGAACCCGCAGGATGCCTACACCATGCTGCAGCAGGCGATCGCCAGCGATGACCCCGTGGTCTTCTTCGAGCCCAAACGGCTTTACCACACCAAGGGCGAGGTCGATCTCGACGGCAACGTGGCCGATGCGGCTCCGATGGGTCTCGCGCGCGTCGAGCGAGAAGGTTCCCACGTCACACTGCTCGCCTACGGCGCGCAGGTGGCGACGGCGCTGGATGCCGCGATCGCCGCCGAAGACGACGGCATCTCCATCGAGGTCATCGACCTGCGCTCGCTCTCACCCGTCGACTACCGCACCATCGCGGCATCCGTCCGCAAGACGGGTCGCGTGGTGGTCACACATGAGGCCGGTGGCGAGGCCGGCGTGGGCGCCGAGGTCATCGCCAGTATCACCGAGCAGTGCTTCCACTATCTCGAAGCGCCTCCGCTGCGCGTCACGGGACACGACATCCCGTATCCGCCGGCCAAGCTCGAGAAGCACCACCTGCCCGATCTCGACCGGATCCTCGACGCCGTCGATCGCGTTCTCGACCGGCCGAACAGCCTCACGCCGACGGCAGGGGCGGAGCGATGATCGCGGAGTTCCTCCTTCCCGACCTCGGCGAGGGGCTGCCCGAAGCGGAGATCGTGCAGTGGCTCGTCGCCCAGGGCGATGACGTGCGTCTGAATCAGCCCATCGCCGAAGTCGAGACCGCCAAGGCGATCGTCGAGCTGCCCTCGCCCTTCGCCGGCACCGTGAGCGCGCTCCACGCCGCCGCCGGCGACGTCGTGGAGGTGGGCTCTCCTCTGATCGCGTTCGAGGTCGAGGCTCCCGCGTCGACACCCGGTGCCGCGCCCGAGCCGGGGCCCGCGGGCGCCGGGCGAGCGGAGCCCGAGCCCCCGCTGCCGAACCTCGTCGGATACGGCGCTGCGCCACGCGGCACGGGACGCCCGCAGCGCCGCGCCCGCGCGGGCGCGCGCCCCGACGAGCTCCAGGTCACCCAGACGGCCGCCGCACAGGTCATGCACGACGCCCCGCATGACGTGGTGACGCCGCTGAGGGACGACGTGCGTGATGAGCGTCCGCGCTCGACTCCGCCGGTGCGCGCCTATGCACGTGAGCGCGGCGTCGACCTGGCGCTCATCGAGGCATCCGGGGTCACCGGGATCATCCGACGCGACGACATCGACCAGTTCCTCGCCGGTCGCACCCTGAGCGCACCGGGCGCGTCGCCGGCTGATGCGCAGCGGGTGCCGCCCGCGGGGGCCGGACGGGCGGCCGGAGACCGGGAGACGCGCCTGCCGATCCGCGGCGTCCGCAAGCACACGGCCGCGGCGATGGTGCGCAGCGCCTTCACCGCCCCGCATGTCACGACGTTCCTGGAGGTCGATGTCACGGAGGCGACGCGGTTCGTCGCGAGCCTGCGCACCGACCGGCGACTGGACGGTCACCGCGTCGGCATCATGGCGGTGGTGGCGAAGGCCGTGTGTCTCGCGCTGCGCGCCGAGCCGACTCTGAACGCGGCATGGGACGAGGATGCCGCGGAGATCGTCCAGTACCACTACGTCAACCTCGGCATCGCCGCCGCGACGGAGCGTGGCCTCGTCGTCCCGCACGTCGCCGACGCCGACAGCCTCAGTCTGATCGAGCTCGCCGACGAGATCGGTCGTCTGGCGGAGACCGCGCGTTCGGGACGCACGAGCCCGTCCGCCCTCAGCGGCGGGACGTTCTCCATCACCAACTTCGGCGTCTTCGGGATCGACGCAGGCACGCCCATCCTCAACCCCGGCGAGGCCGGCATTCTCGGTCTGGGGTCAGTGCGCCGTCGGCCCTGGGAGCACGAGGGCGACATCGTGCTGCGTGACGTGATGACGCTGAGCCTGTCATTCGACCACCGGCTGGTGGACGGTCAGCAGGCGTCGCGTTTCCTGACGGCGGTCGGTGACATCCTGCGCGAGCCTGGGCGTGCGCTGCTGTTCGGGTGAGCGGTGTCGCGCGGTTCAGGGGCTGGCGAGTGCTGCGTAAGCCATCTCGGAGAGGATCTGACGCAGGAGTGCGTCCGTCTCGGCATCCACCGCCACCTCCCGACGTGTGCGCACGACGTAGGGCGTGGAGTTGATCAGCCCGAACCCCGCGTGGGCCCGCACGCGCAGGTCGGTGTCGCCGCGGTCCGGGTGCACGGCGCGGAGCGCGTCGACCCACAACTCCATGTACTCGCGCTGCAGGCGGCGGACGGTGCCGCGATCCTCATCGCTCAATCGGGTGAGGTCACGGTCCTGCACGCGGATGACATCGGCGCCTCGCACTGCGAAGTCGACGTGGAAATCGACGAGCTCACGGAGGCAGCGCTGGGCGTCGTACCCTGCCGCCGTCACGCGGCGACCGCCGGTGAGCAGATCGGCGCTGGCTCGCAGGAGGATGGCGCCGAGGAGTGCGCGCTTGCTGTCGAAGTGTCGGTAGACGGCGGGCCCGCTGACGCCGACGGCCGAGCCGAGCTCTTCGAGGCTCACGCCGTCGAACCCGTGCTGGGCGAACAGGCGTGCTGCCGCCTCGACGAGTGCGTCCGCACGCTCCGCCTTGGCGCGCTCGCGAGTGGTGCGCGATGCCCGGGAGTGCGTTGTCATTCCAGTTAATCCTCGATAACCTGAACCGGTGGGTTAATGAACACTAACCCACACGCTCGCCCGTGCGCCACGCGCGCGCGTGAGCCGTTACGCGACCGCGACATCGAAGGAGATGGCATGGCGATCCTCGACCCCCACGACTACGGATTGAGCGACGAAGAGCGGGAGTTGGCGGGGATGGTCGGTGCCTTCGCCGACGAGCGAGTCGCACCGCAGGCCTATGAAGCCGACCGCACCAAGACCCTGCCGCTGGACATCGTCGCCGAGATGGGGGAGATGGGGCTGTTCGGACTCCCTTTCCCCGAAGACGTCGGCGGGCAGGGCGGCGACTACACCGCGCTCGGGCTCGCGATCGAGGCCCTGGCCCGCGTCGACCAGTCGATCGCGATCACGCTCGAGGCCGGCGTCAGCCTCGGCGCCATGCCCGTGTACCGTTTCGGCAGCGACGCGCAGCGGGAGGCACTTCTTCCCGACCTGCTCGCGGGGCGCGCGCTCGCCGGCTTCGGTCTCACCGAACCCGAAGCGGGATCGGATGCCGGCGCGACCCGCACCACCGCTCGTCTCGAAGGCGGCGAGTGGGTCATCGATGGAGCCAAGCAGTTCATCACGAACTCCGGCACGGCCATCACGCGCTTCGTCACCGTCACGGCGGTGACCGGCCACAGCGGCGCGCGCAAAGAGATCTCCACGATCATCGTGCCCTCCGGAACCCCCGGTTTCACGGTGGGCCCGGCGTACGACAAAGTGGGGTGGCACGCGTCCGACACCCATCCGCTGAGCTTCTCGGGCGCCCGCGTCCCGGCCGAGAACCTGCTCGGCGAGCGCGGCCGCGGCTTCGCCAACTTCCTCAGCATCCTCGACGAGGGCCGCATCGCCATCGCGGCCCTCGCCACCGGTGCGGCGGAGGGCTGTCTGGAGGCGGCGCTGGACTACGCCGGCAGTCGCATCGTGTTCGCCGAACCGCTGGGTTCGCGCCAGTCGATCCAGTTCCTGCTGGCACGGATGCAGCAGCGCGTGCATCTGTCGCGCCTGGCGTGGCTGCACGCCGCGCGCCTGCGTGATGCCGGACGACCCTTCGCGACCGCTGCCGTGCTGGCCAAGCTCACGGCGGGGGAGGCGGCGATGGACAATGCGAGGGATGCGACGCAGATCTTCGGTGGCAACGGCTTCATGAACGAGTACCTCGTCGCGCGCCACTACCGCGATGCGAAGATCCTCGAGATCGGCGAGGGGACCACCGAGGTGCAGCTCCTCCTGATCGCTCGTGCCCTCGGACTGACCAGCCTCGGCGTCGGTGCACGAGAGGCCCGGTAGCGTGAACGCATGACCGCCGATTTCACGCTCGGACCCGCCCTGCTGTTCTGCCCGGCTGATCGTCCGGAACGCTTCGAGAAGGCCCTCGATCGCGCCGATGGCGTCATCCTCGACCTCGAAGACGCTGTCGCACCCGCCGACAAGGTGGCGGCGAGGGTCGCGCTGATCGACTCACAGCTCGACCCCGAGCGCGTCATCGTCCGAGTGAATGCCCTCGGGTCCGCCGAGATCGTCTCCGACCTCGCCTCGCTCTCGCAGACCGATTACCGCCGCGTGATGGTCGCCAAGGCGGAATCGGCGACGGCGATCTCCCGCATCGACCCGCGGTTCGACGTCATCGCGCTGTGCGAGACCGCTCGCGGCATCGTCGCGGCCGAGAAGATCGCCGCTCAGGACAACGTCGTCGCCCTCATGTGGGGCGCGGAGGACCTCGTCGCTTCGCTCGGAGGGACATCCAGTCGCACGCCGAAGGGGCGCTACCGCGATGTCGCACGTGCCGCCCGTTCGCGTCTTCTGCTGGCGGCGGGGACGGCGGGTATCGCGGCGATCGACGCGGTGCACCTCGACATCGCCGACGAGAAGGGGCTGGCGAAGGAGGCGCGGGATGCCGCCGCGAGCGGCTTTCGGGCCACCGCGTGCATTCATCCGGCGCAGGTCCCGACGATCCGGGCCGCCTACCGGCCCGACCCCGATACGCTCACCTGGGCCCGCGACGTGCTGGACGCCGCCGTCGGCGAGCGTGGCGCCTTCGCGTTCCGTGGTCGGATGATCGACGAACCGGTGCTGCGTCACGCCCGCACCCTCCTCGCCCGCGGAATGTGATGCCGCGGCATCCACGGAGGGATCGCGCGCGGGTCAGGTCATCGGGATCGCGGCGTACGACTGCACACTGAGGCGATCGCGCTCCAGGAGGAAGCGATGCGTGGACGCGTTGGCCAGACGCTCACCGTCGAGCGGGAACGCGCCGGAGGACGCATGCCGGATGACTTCGCGGATGAGGGCGCCGTGCGAGACGACGATCACCGTGGGCGCATGCGGTGCGGTATCGCGCCGCGCGTCGCGGACGGCGCGTTGGAGCCCCGCCAGCGCGCGGCGGCGCACCTGCGGCCAGGTCTCCGCCTCCGGCACCTCTGCCTCGGCCCACGATCCCCACCGGTCGCGGAACTCCTCGACGCTCGCGCCCTCGGCGATGCCGTACGAACGTTCGCGCAGCTGCCGGTAGGTTCGCGGCGCCGGCACTGCCAGAGTGGCGGCGATGATCCGAGCGGTCTCGACGGCGCGCGACAGATCACTCGACGAGACGACCACGGGGCCGGCGTCCGCCAGTTCTTGGTGCAGTCGTTCGGCGACCTCCTGCGCTTGAGCGCGGCCGGTGTCGTTGAGGGGGATGTCGGTGGAGCCCTGGATGCGTCTCGTCGCGTTCCAGTCGGTCTCGCCGTGGCGCACGAGGATGAGGGTCGTCACGCTTCGAGCCTAGGCGAGGTCGGCGTGGGTTCAGCGCGCCGCCGGCAGCGCGCGGGCGAACGCGCGCAGCACCTCGGTCGTGCCCGCGTCGATCTTGACCGTCGCCCGCGCATCGCCGCGTGTCTGGCCGCGGTTGACGATCACGACCGGGAGCTTGCGACGTCGGGCGCGCTCGAGCAGTCGGATGCCGGAGTTGACGACGAGAGACGAGCCGGCGATGACGAGGGCCTCGCTGGTCTGTACCAGCTGCTCGGCCTCGGTGAACTTGGCGACGGGGATGTACTCGCCGAAGAAGACGACGTCGGGCTTGAGCATCCCGTGGCACACGCTGCACTCCGGCACGACGAAGCCGTCGCTGGAGGAGGGGAGGACGTCGCCGTCGGGGCCGAGCTCGACGGCATCCGGCACCGTGATCCAGGGGTTGTCCGCCTCGACGCGCGCCGCCAGGTCGCGGCGATCGAACACCTGCCCGCAGTGCGTGCAGAGCACGCGGCGCATCGTGCCGTGCAGTTCGACGACACGGCGGCTGCCCGCGCGCACGTGCAGGCCGTCCACGTTCTGGGTGATGACCCCGCTCGCGATACCGCGGCTCTCCAGCTCGGCGAGGGCGAGATGGCCGTCGTTCGGCTGAGCGGCGGCGAAAGCGCGCCATCCCAGGTGGCTGCCGACCCAGTACCGTCGGCGAGAGGACGCACTGGAGAGGAACTGCTGCGCCGTCATCGGGGTGCGTGTGGGAGCGCCCTTGCCGCGGTAGTCGGGAATGCCGGAGTCCGTCGACACACCCGCGCCGGTGAGCACCGCGATGCGCCGACCCGAGAGGGCATCCACAGCGCGCTCGACGGCATCCGCGGTCTCCGGATCGAGGTGCGGTACGGCCTCGTGCGAGTGATCCAGCAGCGTCGACATGGCGTCCTCCCTCCCACACTCCCTCTTCGAGACTACGCGTCCCGCTTTTCGCGGAGGTTACACGCTGGTCCGTCGCCGCGGCGTCCGGGGCGTGCCAGCATGGACGGATGCCTGTGGTGCGCATCGACGATCCTGCCGACGACCGTCTCGCGGACTACCGCGACCTGACCGACGTCACCCTGCGGCGTGTGCTGGAGCCCGCGGGCGGTCTGTACATCGCCGAGTCGTCGAAGGTGATCGCCCGAGCCGTCGCCGCGGGCCACCGGCCACGATCCCTGCTGGTGCAGCAGAAGTGGCTCGACGATACGGCGCACCTCGCCGGTGACGCCCCCGTCTACCTGGTCGACGACGACGTGGCCGAGCGGCTCACCGGCTACGCCGTGCACCGCGGAGCACTCGCGGCGATGCACCGGCCGGCGCTGCCGCCCGTCGAGGAGGTCGTCGCCGGTGCGCGCCTGGTTCTCGTCCTGGAGGACATCGTCGACCACACCAACGTCGGGGCGGCGTTCCGCGCGGCCGCCGGGCTCGGCGCCGACGCCGTGCTGGTCACGCAGCGCTGCGCCGACCCCCTCTACCGTCGGAGCGTCCGCGTCAGCATGGGGACGGTGTTCCAGGTGCCGTGGACACGCCTGCCCGACGAGGCGGACGGCGGCTGGAGCGCGGGCTGCGACCTGCTGCACGATGCCGGGCTGCACCTGGCCGCCCTGGCGCTCGCCGACGATGCGGTCGCCCTCGACGCGTTTGCCGCCGCTCGTCCGCCGCAGGTCGCGCTGCTCATGGGCGCCGAAGGCGACGGGCTCTCGCGGCGCGCGCTGGCCGCGGCCGACACGGTCGTCACGATCCCGATGACGGGCGGCGTCGACTCCCTCAACGTCGCGGCGGCCGCGGCCGTGGCGCTCTGGGCCCTGCGCTAAGCCTGCCGACCCGGGGCCGCGGTGCGGTCGCGGGCCGGAGCCTCGACGGTGACCGGCAGCGGCTCGGGGCGCTTTGCGGTGATGTTGTCGCCGGAGGACTGGTGACGAAGGCGTCGCAGCACCCAGGGAACGAAGTGCGTGCGCGCCCAGACGAGGTCATTGGTGCGGGCCTCGCGCCACGTCAGCCGCGGCAGCGGATCGGGCTGCATGGGCTGCAGCTCGTTCGGCACGTTGAGCGCGCGCAGCACCATGCGGGCGATCTCGTGATGGCCGAGCGCGTTGTAGTGCAGGCGATCGTCGTCGAAGAATCGCATGTCCTGCACCTCCTTCAACGCCCACTGGTCGGCGACGATGCAGTCGTAACGGTCGGCGATCGCCCGGATGTTCTCGTTGTAGATGGCGACGCGCCCGCGGATGCCGCGGAACACCGGCGTGAACTCGGTGTCGACGCCGGTGAAGACGAGAAGCGTCGCCCCCTGGGAGCTCAGGCGCGCGACGGCGTCCTCGAACTGCTGCGCCACGGCGTCGGGATCGCCGTTGGGACGCAGCACGTCGTTCCCGCCGGCGGAGAACGTGATGAGGTCGGGGTTCAGGGCGAGGGCGGGCTCCACCTGGTCGGCCATGATCTGCGTGATCAGCTTTCCGCGGACCGCGAGGTTGGCGTAGGCGAAGTCGTCGACCTGGGCGGCGAGCACCTCGGCGACGCGGTCGGCCCATCCACGGTGACCGTCGGCGGTGCCGGGGATGGGATCGCCGATGCCCTCGGTGAAGGAGTCGCCGATCGACACCATGCGACGCCAGGGGTGCGCACTCTCGTTGGGAATGTAAGGCGAACGGTGCTCGTCGGGGGTTGCTTCGTTCCTGCGCATGGCTCTCCTGACTCGTGGTCTTCTTCGAGGCTACCGGGGAGCGGCCTTCCCACCGAGAGCCGCCGTGGGGGAGGCGTCGTTTAGGGTGGTCAGTCGTGGACGGGACGGACGAGCGAGGACAGGAGCACTTCGGCAACTTCGCCGCCGAGCACCTCTCGCCCGCCTTCCCCCAGCGCGCCCCGTGGGGAACGGCGCAGAACCTCCGCGCGTGGCAGGCCGAAGCGCTCGAGGCCTACTTCTCGGCCGACGGGCCGGACGGTGTGGGGTCCGGTCCGCGCGACTTCCTCGCCGCGGCGACCCCTGGCGCCGGCAAGACGACCTTCGCGCTGCGTCTGGCCAGTGAGCTGCTGCGCCGCGGCATCGTGGACCGCCTCGTCGTCGTCGCGCCGACCGAGCATCTCAAGACACAGTGGGCCGACGCGGCGGCACGTGTCGGCATCCGCCTCGACCCGCGCTTCACCAACCGTCAGAGCGCGCCGGCTCGTCACTTCCACGGCGTAGCCGTCACCTATGCGCAGGTCGCGGTGAAAGCCTCGGTGCATCAGCGGCTGACGATGGATGCGCGCACGCTGGTGATCCTGGACGAGGTGCACCACGGTGGCGATGCGCTCAGTTGGGGCGATGCGCTCCGCGAGGCGTACGGGCGCGCGACGCGCCGGCTGCTGCTGTCGGGAACGCCGTTTCGCAGTGACACCGCGCCGATCCCGTTCGTCGAGTACCACCCGAACGAGAAGGGCATCCGCCTTTCGCGCACCGATTACAACTACGGCTACGGGCGCGCGCTCGCCGACGGGGTCGTGCGCCCGGTGCTCTTCCTCGTCTACGCCGGCAAGATGCGCTGGCGCACGAAAGCCGGCGACGAACTCGAAGCGCATCTCGGGCAGGACAACACGAAGGACGTCACCGCCCAAGCCTGGCGCACGGCGCTCGATCCGGAGGGCGACTGGATCCCCGCCGTGCTCCGCAGCGCCGACCGCCGTCTCACCGAGGTGCGTCAGGACGTCCCGGATGCCGGGGGCCTGGTCATCGCGACGGATCAGACGGCGGCACGCGCCTACGCGGCGATTCTCCGCGAGATCACGGGCGAAGCGCCGACGGTCGTCCTGTCCGACGACAAGGCCGCCTCCGGCCGCATCGAGACGTTCGGAAATGCGACGACCCGTTGGATGGTCGCCGTGCGCATGGTGTCCGAAGGCGTCGACGTCCCCCGCCTCGCGGTCGGTGTCTATGCCACGAGCGCGTCGACGCCGCTGTTCTTCGCGCAGGCGATCGGCCGCTTCGTGCGGGCGCGGCGTCGGGGCGAGTCGGCATCCGTCTTCCTTCCCAACGTGCCGGTGCTGCTCACGCTGGCGGGGGAGATGGAGCGTGAGCGCGACCACGCCCTCGACCGCGAGGGCGGCGACGACGACGGGCTCGAAGACACCTTGCTCGCCGAGGCGGAACGAGAGGACAAGGCCTCCGACGACCTCGAGCAGGAGTTCTCCTATCAGGCGCTCGGTTCGGTCGCCCACTTCGACCGTGTGCTCTACGACGGCAAGGAGTTCGGTCAGCTGGCGGTGCCGGGAACGCCCGAGGAGGAGGAGTTCCTGGGCCTTCCGGGACTGCTCGAGCCCGAGCACGTCCACGAACTGCTCATGCAGCGCCAGTCCCGCCAGAGCCGGCACCGCCGCGCCCGCGAGGCGAAGGAGGGTGCGGCGGTCACCGAGGCACCGGATGCCGAGTCGACACTGCCGCCGGCGCTGCACCGCACGCTGCGCGAACAGCGTCAGCTGCTCAACAGCCTCGTCGGTCTCTACGCGCGCCAGAGCGGAGAGCCGCACGGAGCCGTCCACGCGGAACTCCGTCGGATCTGCGGGGGACCCGAGGTCGCGCGAGCGACGGTGGCACAACTGCAAGCGCGGATCGAGGTGCTGCGCTCGCGCGTGCGCTCCTGATCGAGCCTCGGCGACGGCTACACTCGCGCGCATGTCGCGGGAGTACGCCTTCACTTCGCACTGGCTCGTGCCGGTGTCCGCCGAGGAGTGCTGGCGCCTGTGCGAGCGGAGTCTGACGACGGGCGTCGTCGCGTGGTGGCCGGCCGTCCGCGTCGAGCCCCAGCCCCACCCGCCCACGCCCGGCGACGTCGTGCGGCTGCAGGTGCGCAGCCCGTGGGGGTATCGTCTGCGGGTCGCGCTCACGATCACCGCCGCTACGCCGCCCCGACTGTTGGCGGCCGCGAGCACGGGCGACCTGGCCGGTCGGGGGAGTCTCCGGCTCACGCCCGAAGGCGGCGCCGCCGGTGCGCGGACGGGGCTCACGTGGGTGTGGGAGGTGGCCCTCGTCCGCCGGTGGATGCGGGTGGCGAGCCCCGTTCTGCGGCCCGCGTTCGCTGCCGCGCACGCGATCGTGATGCGCCGCGGCGAGCGCGGACTCCTGGCCGAGATCGCGCGGGGTTCGGACGTCCGAAATGCTGGCAATCCCGGCGATCGGGAGTCACCCGGCACCACGCGCGGCTAGCGTGAACTCCCGTGACCGCGCAGCCCGTTCCCACGCCTCGTGACCGCCGCCGTTGGGCGCGCTACCTCGCCGACGAACGCGCGGAAGCGCAGGTGTACCGCGACCTCGCGCAGCGCCGGGAAGGCGAGGAGCGCGAGATCCTGCTGGCCCTGGCCGACGCCGAGGGGCGCCACGAGGCGCACTGGCTCGAACTGCTCGGCGGCGAACCGTCGCGCCTGCCCTCTCCGGGCCTCGGCTCCCTCCTGCTGGGATGGATGGCTCGGCGGTTCGGCTCCATCTTCGTGCTCGCTCTGGCCCAGAACGCGGAAGGGCGCTCGCCGTACGAGAGCGAGCCGTTCGCGACGGCACGCATGGTCGCTGACGAGAAGATCCATCGTGAGGTCGTGCGAGGTCTGGCCGCGCGCGGGCGGCGGCGATTGTCTGGCACGTTCCGCGCCGCGGTGTTCGGCGCCAACGACGGCCTCGTCTCCAACCTCGCTCTCGTGATGGGCATCGGCGCCACCGGCGTGGGGGCGCAGTTCGTGCTGTTCAGCGGCGTCGCCGGCCTTCTCGCCGGCGCCCTGTCCATGGGGGCGGGGGAGTACGTGTCGGTGCGCTCACAGCGGGAACTGCTGGATGCCACGGAGCCGAGTGACTACGCCGACCATGTGCTGCCGGACCTCGACCTCGATGCCAACGAGCTCGCTCTGGTCTACCGTGCGCGGGGTGTCGGTGAACGCGACGCCGAGAAGCGTGCGCGCCAGATCGTCGAGGCCGCGCAGGCCGCCGACCGCAGTGAGCCGTACCGCTTGCACCGCGCCGCCGGAGCCGATCACGAAGTGGTCGGCAGTGCTCTGGGCGCCGCCGGGTCGAGCTTCCTCTTCTTCGCGTCCGGCGCGATCATCCCGGTGCTGCCCTGGATCTTCGGGCTCAGCGGGCTCCCCGCCGTCGTCCTGGCCCTCGTGCTCGTCGGGACGGCGCTGCTGGGCACGGGAGCGATGGTGGGCCTGCTGTCGGGTGCGCCGCCGCTGCGGCGAGGGCTGCGGCAGCTGGCGATCGGTTTCGGGGCGGCGGCGGTGACGTACGTGCTCGGTCTGCTCTTCGGTGTCTCGGCGGGATGAGCCCGGCCCCGATTCCGCGTCTGGCTCGGAATCTGGTACTGTCGATCTTCGGTTGCGAAACCGAAAACCACCTGCGCGGGTGGCGGAATAGGTAGACGCGCTAGCTTGAGGTGCTAGTGCCCGTATAGGGCGTGGGGGTTCAAGTCCCCCCTCGCGCACAGAAGGAGAAAGGTCCCGTCAGGGGCCTTTTTCTTTTGTCTCCAGAGACGTGTCCTCCGCTCTCGGATCGTGGCATCGGGAGCGCTAGCGTGGAGGCATGCCCTCCTCCGAACTCCCCGAGGTCGCCCGCGTCGCGCGTGACCTGATCCGTTTCGACACCACCAACTTCGGCGAGGGGCGCGCGCACGGGGAGCGAGAGGCCGCCGAGTACGTGGGCGCCTACCTGGAGGCGCTCGGCCTGCGTCCCGAGTACTACGAGCCCATCCCGCGCCGCACCAACCTCAGCGTGCGGGTGCCGGGACGCAATCGCGACAAGCCCGCCCTCGTCCTGCACGGCCACCTCGACGTGGTCCCCGCCGTCGCTGACGACTGGAGCGTCGACCCGTTCGGCGGCGTGATCAGGGACGGAATGCTGTGGGGGCGCGGTGCCGTCGACATGAAGGACATGGACGCGATGATCCTCACCTCTGTCGCCGAGCTCCTGAGAGCGGGGGAGCAGTCGGAGCGCGATCTGATCCTCACGTTCTTCGCCGACGAGGAGAACGGCGGGGTGGAGGGCTCGCAGCTGGTCGTGCGGGATCGGCCGCACTGGTTCGACGGCGCCACGGAGGCCATCAGCGAGGTCGGCGGCTACTCGATCCCGGTGGGCGAGCAGCGCGCCTATCTGCTGCAGGTGGGGGAGAAGGCCCTCGTGTGGCTTCGGCTGCGCGCTCGCGGCACCGCCGGCCACGGCAGCCGCTTCCACCCGGACAACGCCGTGACGCGGCTGGCCGAGGCCGTCGCCGCCCTCGGCCGGTCGGTCTGGCCGCTCGAGCTCACCGCCACCACGCGCCAGACCGTCGACGGTCTCGCGGCCCTGTGCGGCGTCGACCCCGCCGATCCGGATGCCGTGGCAGACGCGACCGGCGCGGCATCCGGTTTCCTGCGTTCCACCTTCCGCACGACGACCAACCCCACGGGTCTCGTCGCGGGGTACAAGCACAACGTCATCCCGGATGCCGCGGTCGCGACGATCGACGTGCGCACGCTCCCGGGGCAGGAGGAGCGGGTGCTCGCGGAGATCCAGCGCATCGTGGGCGACGACATCGAGGTCGAGATCTCGCATCGCGACATCGGGCTCGAGGTGCCCTTTCATGGAGAGCTCGTGGAGGCGATGGTCGGGGCGCTCGAGCGGCACGATCCGGGGGTTCCGGTGCTGCCCTACCTGATGGGCGGCGGCACCGACAACAAGGCCCTCGCCGAGCTCGGCATCGCCGGATACGGGTTCGCGCCGCTGCGGCTTCCCACGGATCTCGATTTCACCGGTATGTTCCACGGTGTGGACGAACGCGTCCCCATCGACGCGTTGGTCTTCGGGCAGCGCGTGCTCACCGATCTGATCCGCACGTACTGAAAGGGCCCCCATGCACCTGTTCGAGGCGATCATCCTGGGCCTGGTCCAGGGACTCACCGAGTTCCTCCCCGTCTCCTCCAGTGCCCACCTGCGCATCATGGGCGAGTTCCTCCCGTCCGCCGAAGACCCCGGCGCGACCTTCACCGCCATCACCCAGATCGGCACCGAGCTCGCGGTGCTCGTCTACTTCTGGGGCAAGATCGTGCGGATCATCTCCCAGTGGGCGAAGTCGCTGACCGGCCGCGTGCCGCGCAACGACCCCGACGCCCGCATGGGGTGGATCGTCATCATCGGCACGATCCCGATCGGCATCGCCGGATACCTGTTCCAGGAGTCCATCCGCAACACGTTCCGCAACCTCTGGCTGGTCGCGATCGTGCTCATCGTCTTCGGTCTCCTGCTCGGCGCCGCCGACGCGTTGGGGCGCCGCACCCGCACCGAGAAGGACCTGACCTACGGGCACGGCCTCGCTCTGGGCCTGGCCCAGATGCTCGCCCTCGTCCCGGGTGTCTCGCGCTCCGGTGCGACGACGACGATGGGCCTGGCCCTGGGCTACACCCGTCCGGCCGCGGCGGAGGTCGCGTTCCTGCTTGCGGTGCCGGCCGTGTTCGGCAGCGGCCTCTACGAGCTGGTGCAGGCCATCAAAGACCCGGGCGACCAGGTGTACAACATGTTCGAGACGGGCGTCGCCACGGTCGTCGCGTTCGGCGTGGGCCTCGCGGTGATCGCGTTCCTGATGCGCTACCTCAAGCGCGGCAGCTTCCTGCCGTTCGTGCTCTACCGGCTTGCGCTCGGCATCCTGTTGATCATCCTGCTCAGCTTCGGCGTCCTGCAGGCGTACTGATCAGGAGCGGCGAGGGTCGGGCGGACCAGGTTTGCCGGGACCCTCGCCGCCCCGGCGCAGGTACCGCTCGAACTCCTGCGCGATGGCGTCGCCGGACGCCTCGGGCGAGTCCCAGGTGTCGCGCGTCTGCTCCAGCTGGTGGATGTACTCGGTCATCTCCTCGTCGTCGGCCGCGGCCGCGTCGATCGATGCCTCCCAGGCCAGTGCCTGAGCGGGGAGCTCCCCGCGCGCCACGACCGCGCCCGTCAGATCGGTGACGCGGTCCAGCAGCGCGACCGTGGCCTTCGGTGACGGGGTATGGCCGGCGACGTAATGCGGAACGTTCGCCCACAGCGCCGCCGTCGGGATGCCGGCCGCCTCGGCAGCCGCAGTGAGCACGCTGAGGATGCCCGCCGGGCCCTCGTAGGTGGGCTTCTCGAGGCCGAGCGCGCCGCGGAGGGTGTCGTTCTCGCTGCCGGCGAACACCGAGATCGGTCGCGTATGCGGAACGTCGGACATCATCGAGCCCAGCGCGACGATGCCGGTGATGCCCTCCGTGAGCGCGGCGTCCACGAGCTCGGCGGCGAACGACTGCCAGGCGCGCGCGGGCTCGACCCCGGACAGCACCCACAGGCGTGTGCCGTCGGCGGGATGGAGCGGTCGCCACAGTGTGGCGTCCGGCCAGGTGAGCGTGCGCGAGCCGTCGGCGTCGAGAGTGATCTGTGGGCGGGTGTACTGGTAGTCGAAGTACAGCTCCGGGTCGACGGCGAAGACCTCCCGGTACGCGCCGGACTCGCGGATGTGCGCCGCGGCGGCGGAGGCGGCCTCACCCGCATCATTCCAGCCGTCGAAGGCCACGATCAGCACGCGGTTACCCAGTTCGTCCACTCCGCCCCTCTCGCACGGTCCATCGATTCCTCCACGATACGCGCCGACGCCGTCGCGAGGGCGGCCGTCACGCGCGCGACAGCGGCGCCGAGGGGCGTCGGTAGCATGGACCGATGAGCTCCGCCCTCCCCGCCGCCGTTCTCTGGGACATGGACGGCACCCTCGTGGACACCGAGCCCTACTGGATGGAGGCCGAGACGGCCCTCGTCGAGAGCTTCGGCGGCACCTGGACGCACGAACAGGCCCTGACTCTGGTGGGTCAGGGACTCGAGACCTCCGGGGCGATCCTTCAGGAGGCCGGCGTGCGGATGTCCGTCGCCGACATCATCGCCCACCTCACCGCAGAGGTGACGCGCCTGCTTTCGGAGCGGGGGAACCCTCTGCGTCCCGGGGCGCACGAGCTGCTGACCGCGCTGCGCGGCGCCGGCATCCGCTGTGCGCTGGTGACGATGTCGATGCGGCGGATGGCATCACAGGTCGTCGCGCCCTTTCCCGAGCTGTTCGAGATCATCGTCGCGGGCGATGACGTCACGCGTCCCAAGCCGTTCCCGGACGCATATCTGCATGCGTGCCGTGCCCTCGGCATCGACCCCGCCGACGCCGTCGCGATCGAGGACTCGCCGACGGGCGTGCGCGCCGCCGTCGCCGCGGGCGTCACGACGATCGGGGTGCCGCTGATGGTCTCGCTCGTCGGGACGGGCGCCCACACCGTGTGGCCGACACTCGCAGGCCGTACGCCCGAGGACATCGCCGCGGTCCACGCGGCGCACCGGACCCACCGCACAGGAGAGCACGCGTGACCACCCCGACATCCCTCGTCGACCTGCGCCCGAGCGGCCCGTTCCGCCTGGGCGACCGCGTGCAGCTGACCGGACCCAAGGGCCGCCTCCACACCGTCACCCTGCGGGAGGGCGGCGAGTTGCACACCCACCACGGCGTGCTCAAACACGAACAGCTGCTCGGTCAGCCCGACGGGTCGGTGGTGACCAACTCCGGTGGTCACGAGTACCTGGCACTGCGGCCGCTGCTTCGCGACTTCGTGATGTCGATGCCGCGCGGTGCTGCCATCGTGTACCCGAAGGATGCCGCGCAGATTCTGGCGTCCGCCGACATCTTCCCCGGCGCGACGGTGGTCGAGGCGGGTGTGGGCTCGGGCGCGCTGTCGATGTGGCTGCTGCGCACGATCGGTCCGGCGGGGCGCCTGATCTCCTTCGAGCGCCGTGACGAGTTCGCGGAGGTGGCTCGTGCCAACGTGGAGACCTTCTTCGGGCACACGCCCGGCAGCTGGGAAGTTGTCGTGGGTGATCTCGTGGAAGAGCTTCCCGGTGCGGTGGGCCCGGCATCCGTGGATCGCGTCGTTCTGGACATGCTGGCCCCGTGGGAGTGCATCGACGCGGTTGCCGACGCTCTCACGCCCGGGGGTGTGGTGCTCTGCTACATCGCCACCGCGACCCAACTCAGTCGTGTCGCGGAGTACATCCGCGCCACCGGTCTGTTCACCGAGCCCGAAGCGACCGAGACGATGGTGCGTGGATGGCACGTCGAGGGACTCGCGGTGCGACCGGATCATCGGATGGTCGCACACACGGGGTTTCTCATCACGGCGCGTCGCCTGGCACCGGGTGCGATGCCCCCGGACGTGCGCAAGCGCGCACTGAAGAAGCCCAGTTATGCCGATGAGGACGTCGAACTCTGGACGCCCGGGGCCGTCGGCGACCGTCAGATCACCGACAAGAACCTCCGCAAGCGCGTGCGCGAGGCACAGCGCGCAGCGGACGGCGCTCGGCAGGCGACGGCCGACGCCGTCACGGCCGGGCGCGGTGCACCGGACGACGTAGACTGATCCGGTGCGCCGGATCCCTGCTGCCCTCGCCGTCATCGGCCTGTCTGCTCTGACCCTCGTCGGATGCGCTTCGACGCCCGGATCGGCGGCCTCGTGCGACCGCCCCACCGACAGCTCGGGTGTGCTCAACACGGTGAGCGTCTCCGGGGCTGAGGGCGCCCCCAACGTGACCTTGAGCGCTCCGGTCTACGTCGATCACACGGTCGCCGTGGACGAGACCGTCGGCTCCGGCCTGCGGGTCACCTCCGACATGCAGGATGTGCAGTTCACCATCACGATCATGAGCGGGTCGACCGGTCAGAAGATCCTGACGTCGGGCACGCAGGTGACGCCGCTGTCGAAGTGGCGTGAGCAGTACGCCGGCTTCGCCGAGCTGATGACCTGCGCGACCGAGGGCTCCCGCATCCTCGGCGCCGTTCCGGCCAGCGCGCTGTCGGCCGAGGCCGCGCAGGGGTGGGGCCTCACCGGCGCAGACTCGATCGTCGTGGCGATCGACCTGCAGAAGGTCTACCTCGCCGCGGCGGACGGCACGCCCCAGTACAACGATCGACGGGGGATGCCCTCCGTCGTGCTGGCTCCCAACGGCACGCCGGGCATCATCATCCCGGACACCGCGCCGCCGTCCGACCTCGCCGTGGAGGTGCTGAAGAAGGGCGACGGCCCCGCCGTCGGAGACGGCGATCAGATCCGGATCAACTACACGGGCCTCACGTGGGCCGATCGTAAAGTGTTCGACTCGACGTGGGATAAGGGGGCATCGACGGCGGTCACGCTGGATGCCGTCGTGCCGGGCTTCGCGCAGGCTCTGAAGGGGCAGACGGTCGGGTCGCAGATCCTCGTGGTGATCCCGCCGTCCCTCGGCTATGGGGACAAGACCACCTCATCGATCCCCGCGGGCTCGACGCTCGTGTTCGTCATCGACGTGCTGGGCGTGGACACTCCCGCCGCCCCCTGACCCCGCGCGGCACCGCCGCCGCTCCACAGGCGGCGCCTAAGATTGACGGGTGCCCACCGAGACCAGCCGCAGCGCGCCCGAGGAGCGCCTCGTCAACCTGGTGGTCGCACTCATGGCGACGGAGCAGGGGCTGACGAAGGACACGATCCTCTCGTCGGTGGCCGGCTACCGCGAGCAGGGTTCCGCGGGGGCTTCCAAAGACGCGCTGGAGAAGATGTTCGAGCGCGACAAGGAGAATCTCCGCTCGCTCGGCATCCCCGTGGAGACCATCGGCGACTACGCCGACCCCGACGATCTCCGTGAGGCGCGGTACCGCATCCCCACCGCAGAATACGAGCTTCCCGCCGACATCGAGTTCACGCCGGCCGAGCTCGCCGTGCTGAACCTCGCCGGCGGTGTGTGGAGCGAGAGCTCGATGTCGGCCGATGCGCGCAGCGGCCTGCGCAAGATCCGGGCGTTGGGCATCGACGTCGACGCGCCGATCATCGGCTACTCGCCGCGCGTGAACCTGCGCGAGCCCGCCTTCGCGCCGATGCAGCGCGCGATCGAACAGGGCCGCGTCGTCGAGTTCTCCTATCTGAAGGCGGGAGAGGAGAGTGCGCGCGTGCGTCGCGTGCAGCCCTACGCGTTGATCGAGTACGAGGCGCGGTGGCACGTCTACGGGTTCGATCTGATTCAGGGTGACGTGCGCACGTTCCTGCTGTCGCGGATCGTGTCGGATGTCGCGATCACGCGGACGACGTTCGATCTCGCCCTGCGCGAGGGCGCCGGCGAGCGTGCGCTGACCGGACTGGCGGAGCTCGCCGCCCGTCAGCAGGCGCTGCTGGAGATCGCCCCGGGCACCGAGGCCGCTCTGCGACTCACGCGCCGGGCGACGCCCGCCGACCAGGGAATCCGCGTGCCCTACGTCGACGTCCACATCTTCGCCGACGAGCTGGCCTCGTACGGCCCGGAGGTGCGCGTGGTCGAACCGGGAGAACTGCGCGACCAGGTGATCGCGCGTTTGGAGCGCACGCTACGTGTGCACGGCACCGGCGCGGGGGAGCGATCATGAGTGCGCGGCGTAAGCCTCTTCTCGCCACCGATCGCGCTGCCCTGATCCTCCAGCTGGTGCCCTACCTGATCGGGAAGGGCGAGGTTTCGCTCACCGAGGCGGCAGAGGAGTTCGACGTCACGGTCGAGCAGATGCGGACCATGGTGGAGAAGCTGACCGTCATCGGGCTACCCGGCGACGGCGGCTTCTGGCAGATGGCGAACGATCTGTTCGACATCGATTGGGATCTTCTCGATCAGCAGGATCTCATCGTCATCACCAACACCGTCGGGCTCGAGCGCACCCCGCGTCTGACGGCACCGGAGGCGGCGGCCCTGCTCGCCGGACTCCGCGTCGCGGCATCGCTGCCCGGCGTCGGCGACAGCGGCGTGATCCAGGGGCTGCTCGCCAAGCTCGCGCGTGGCGCTTCGGGCGTGCCGGCCGATGTCATCGTCGCGTCCGGCGAGGTCGACGACGTCCGTCTGACGGTCGATCGCGCGCTGCGCGACGGCGTCGCCGTGGCCTTCACCTACCAAGCTCCGGATGCCGCGCCCACCACCCGCACGGTCGACCCGGTCAAGGTCCACCTCGCCGGTGGTCAGTGGTACCTGCAGGGGTGGTGCCACCTGCGTCAGGCGATGCGCACCTTCCATCTCGATCGCGTCTCCGATGTGCATCTCACCGACATCGTGAGCACCCACGGCGACGACAGCGTTCCCGCGTTGTTCGAGGGTGCCTCCCGCGACGTCGAAGTCGTCGTCCGCTATCGGGCATCGGCTGCGCCCCTGCTGGCCGACTACGTCGTGATCGACGACCCGGCCGATGCCGGCGCCGCGGTGCGCTCGGCACGGGTGCGCGTGGGGGATGCCCGCAGCCTGAAGCGTGTCGCGGCGAAGCTCGGCGGAGATCTGGAGATCGTCGGACCGGATGCCGCGCGTCACGCAGCCGCGGCGTGGGCCGAGGCGGGGCTCGCCCAGTACGCCTGAGCCCGGCGGCGGGACCGACAGGTAGACTGGGCGATATCCCCAGACCCGAGGAGACCCTCATGCTCGGAGGCTTGACCGGCTGGCACCTGCTGGCCCTTGTCGTCATCATCCTGCTCCTGTTCGGAGCGGCGAAGCTCCCTGCGCTGGCCAAGAGCGTCGGTCAGTCCGCGCGCGTCTTCAAGGGCGAGATGAAGGCGATGAAGGAAGACGACGCCGCCGCGGCGCCGCCCGCACCGCCGGTGACCGGAAGCGCAGCCGGGACGGCCGCCTCGAGCGCCGAGCCCGGACCCGACGCCAAGCCCTGACGTCGGTGGCCACGGTCGAGTCCGCTCGTCTCGGCGAGGACGACGCGCCCCGTCGCGATCGCCGGATGTCGCTGGCGGAGCACCTCACGGAGCTGCGCCGACGCTTCATCATCGGCATCATCGCGCTCGTCGTCGGCATGATCATCGCGTGGATCTTCACTGATGCCATCATCTGGGCGATGACCGAGCCGATCCGGGTCGTCGCCGCGCAACGCGGCGACGGCGACGTTGTCACTCTGATGTACCAGAGCATCACGGGCCCGTTCGATATGCGGCTGCGCATCGCACTGGCCGTCGGCGTCATCTTCTCCGCACCGGTGTGGGTCTGGCAGATCTGGGCGTTTCTCGTTCCGGGTCTGACCCGGAAGGAGATCCGCTACACCATCGGGTTCGTGAGCGCCGCCGTGCCCCTTTTCGCCGCCGGCGTGTTCGTCGGGTGGCTGATCATGCCCCACATCGTGGAGCTCATGGCCTCCTTCACTCCGCAGGGCGCGTCGAACATCTACGACTCGAAGTACTACTACGACTTCGTCTTCAAGCTGCTGCTCGTCGTCGGCGTCTCCTTCGTGCTTCCCGTCTTCCTGGTCGCGTTGAACCTCGCCGGTGTGATGAGCGGTATGGCGATCCTGAGGGGCTGGCGGGTCGCCGTTCTCGTTGCGTCACTGTTCGCGGCGCTCGCCACGCCCGCCGCCGACATCGTCAGCATGCTGCTGCTGGCCGGCATCCTCACCGTGCTCTACTTCGCCGCGGCTGGGCTGTCGGTGCTCTTCGATCGCAGACGCGCCAAGCGCGAGAAGGCGCTCGGGCTCGACCTGTGACGGATCCCGCCAGCCGCTACGCGCAGGCCCAGGCCCGCCAGGCGCATCCGATCACGGCCTCCTTCGCCGACGGCCAGCGCTTCGACCTCGATCCCTTCCAGATCGCGGGATGCCACGCCCTCGAGGACGGACGCAGCGTGCTGGTGGCGGCGCCCACCGGCGCGGGAAAGACCATCGTGGGCGAGTTCGCCGTGCATCTGGCCATGCGCGAGCCCGGCGAGAAGGCCTTCTACACGACGCCGATGAAGGCGCTGTCGAACCAGAAGTTCCGCGAGCTGCAGCAGGTGTACGGCGAGGACGAGGTGGGCCTGCTCACGGGCGACACGAACATCAACGGCAACGCCCGCGTCGTCGTGATGACCACCGAGGTGCTGCGCAACATGCTCTACGCCGACTCCCCGGCGCTGCGCGGTCTGCGCTACGTGGTGATGGACGAAGTCCACTACCTCGCCGATCGGTTCCGCGGCGCGGTGTGGGAGGAGGTCATCATCCATCTGCCGTCGCGCGTGAAGCTGGTGTCGCTGTCGGCCACCGTGTCCAATGCCGAGGAGTTCGGCGACTGGCTCGACACCGTGCGTGGTGACACCGCGGTCATCGTCTCCGAGACCCGACCCGTTCCGCTCGAACAGCATGTGCTGGTCCGTGGCGATCTACTGCCGTTGTTCGACGACCGGGCCGGCATCGCGACCGCGCAGGTCAATCAGGAGCTCATGCGCCTGCGATCGGTGCGCGGCTCCACGTTCGAGAGCAATCGCCGGGCTCAGGATTACCGCTCACAGCGTCACCGGTCGCAGGGCGATCGATCCGGCGGCCCGCGGCCCTCGAAGGGGGCAACGCGGCCGCTGCGCTCTGCCGACATGCAGCGCATCGAGCGCGTCGACCGGCCACAGGTGGTGGAGCTGCTGGCGCGGGCGAACCTCCTGCCGGCGATCTTCTTCATCTTCAGCCGTGCGGGCTGCGAGGGCGCGGTGCAGCAGGTTCGACGCTCCGGTGTGCGTCTGACAGACCGCGACGAGCGCGATGAGATCCGCCGGATCGTCGACGAGCGTACGCTGACGCTTCCCGACGAGGATCTCGCCGTGCTCGGCTTCTGGGAGTGGCGGGAGAACCTCGAACGCGGTGTCGCCGCTCACCACGCGGGCCTGCTCCCCGCGTTCAAGGAGATCGTCGAGGAGCTCTTCCAGCGCAAGCTCGTCAAGATCGTCTTCGCGACGGAGACACTCGCGCTCGGTATCAACATGCCGGCGCGCACCGTCGTCCTCGAGAAGCTCGAGAAGTTCAACGGTGAGGCGCGGGTCGCCATCACTTCCGGCGAGTACACCCAGCTGACGGGGCGCGCGGGACGGCGCGGCATCGATGTCGAAGGCCACGCGGTCATCCAGTGGAGTGAGAATCTCGATCCCCAGGCCGTGGCCGCCCTGGCCTCGCGGCGCACCTACCCGCTCAACTCGAGCTTCCGCCCGACGTACAACATGGCGGTCAACCTCATCGACCAGTTCGGTCGTTCCCGAGCGCGCGAGATCCTCGAGTCGTCGTTCGCTCAGTTCCAGGCCGACCGCGCCGTGGTCGGGCTCGCGCGCGAGGTCAAGGATGCCGAGGTCTCCCTGGCCGGCTACGCGGCGTCGATGGCGTGCGATCGGGGTGACTTCGCCGAGTTCTCCCGGATGAGACGCGAGCTCGGCGACCTCGAACGCAAGGGCGACCGCTCCGGCCCTCCGAAGGTGCGCCAGCAGCGTCAGGAGCAGATCGAGTCGCTGCGGCGCAGTCTCAAGCGGCATCCGTGCCAGAGCTGCCCCGACCGCGAGAAGCACGCCCGATGGGCCGAACGGTACGGGAAGCTCCGGCGCCACAGCGACAAGTTGCGTCAGCAGATCGACATGCGCACCGGAACCGTCGCCCGCATCTTCGACCGGGTCGTCGACGTGCTCACCGCGCTGGACTATGTGCACGTCGATGCCGACGGAGCCACCGCGCTGACGGCGGCCGGTGCGACGATGAAGCGGATCTACGGGGAACGGGATCTCCTTGTGGCGGAGTCTCTGCGCACCGGTATCTGGAAAGACCTCGATCCATCCGGCCTGGCCGCCCTGGCCTGCTGTCTCGTGTATGAGCCGCGTCGCGACGAGAGCGGCCCGGGCGAGCACGGACTTCCGCGCGGTACGTTCCGGGGGGCCTTGACGGCGACCCAGGAGCTGTGGGCGCGCCTCGACGATCTGGAGCAGGACCATCGCCTGCCGGGGTCGTCCCCGGTGGCCACGGGGCTTGCCCAGGCCATGCACTCCTGGGCGCGCGGGGCCTCGCTGGACCGTGTGCTGCACGAGGCGGATCTCGCCGCGGGCGACTTCGTCCGCTGGACGAAGCAGACCATCGATCTGCTCGATCAGCTGTCGATGGTCGCCGACGCTCCGCTCGCCACGACGGCGCGCGCCGCCCTCGATGCCGTCCGACGCGGGATCGTCGCGTACGGCTCCTCCTGAATCCGCTCGCCTAGGCTCGATCCGTGCCCGAACGACTTCGTCCTGCCGCCCCGCCGGTGCGACCGCTTCTTCCGCTGTGGGCGGCAGCTGTCGTCGCGACGGCCGCGGGCCTGGTGCTCACGCTCGCGTTCCCCGCGCTGTCGTGGTGGCCCGCGGTCTTCGTCGCCGTGCCGTTGGGGCTGCTGACGCTCATCGGACGGCGCACCGGCGGCGCGTTCACGGTCGGACTCCTCTTCGGCGTCGGCCTGTTCTTCGTGAACTTCTCCTTCACGGCCCGCTATCTCGGGCCGGTGCCGTGGATCGCGCTGTCGACGCTGGAGTCGGTGCTGACGGCGGTCATGGCCATTCCCATCGCCTGGGCCTATCGATGGCTGCCCCGCTGGGCACCCGGCGCCGCAGGACGCCTCCTCGCGCTGCCGGCTCTCGTGGCGGGGTTGTGGGTGTCGCGGGAGGAACTGCAGGGCACGTTCCCCTACGGAGGCTTTCCCTGGACCCGCGTCGCCGTGACGCAGGCGGACTCGCCGCTCGTGCACGTCACGTCGTGGACGGGGATGAGCGGTCTGTCGTTCCTGATCGTGTTCGCCTGTGCCGCGGCGATCGAGGCGGCGCGGCTCGGACGATCCCGCGGTGTGCCCGCCGCGGCGCTGCGGATCCTGCCGGCGGCGATCACCGTCCTGGTGCTCTTTCTTCTTCCCGCCTTTCCCACGACGGATGCCGGCAGCATCCGCGTGGGGGCCGTGCAGGGCAACGGGCCGGCCGGCTACTTCGATCAGCGTGCCGCCTACGACGTGTTCCGCGCGCAACTTGCGGCGACGCGACCCATCGAAGACCGCGACATCGATCTGCTGCTCTGGCCGGAGGGTGGGATCGATGCCGACCCGCTGTCGAACACGTCGGTGCGCACAGCTCTGGACGCTCTGGCAGACCGTGTCGGCGCACCGCTGCTGGTCAGCGGCGTCACCCAACGCGGCGATCAGTACTTCAACTCCTCGCTGCTGTGGAAGGCCGGGGCCCAGAACCCGACGGCGCTGTATGACAAGCGCCACCCGGTTCCGTTCGGCGAGTACGTGCCGGACCGTTGGTTCTACAACATGCTCGCCCCGGATCTCATCGGCCTCATCCAGCGCGAGTACACGCCGGGGACGACGACGCCCATGTTCGAGGTGAACGGTGTGGGAGTCGGGCTCGCCATCTGCTTCGACGTGATCTACGACGATGTCATCCGCGAGGGCGCCGTGTCCGGGGCCCAGGTGTACATGTTCCAGACGAACAACGCCGACTTCCGCGGAACCGACGAGAACCTCCAGCAACTCGCGTTCGCCCGCATTCGAGCCGTCGAGAGCGGCCGCGCCGTCGTCAACCTGTCGACTGTCGGCACCAGTCAGATCATCGGACCCGACGGCCGCACGATCGACGCGCTGCCCGCCGACGAGCCGGGTGCGATGGTCACCGACGTGCCGCTGCGTACCGGTCTGACCCCCGGCATCCTTCTGGGCGATGCCATCCAGACCTTGCTCGGGTGGGGCAGTGTGGTGGCGCTGGCCCTGGTCGGCCTCCTCGTCCGCCGTCGCGCGCGCACGCCGAAGACGCCGACCCCCGAAGGGGCCGGCGTCGAAGCGGGGGAGTGAGCGTCAGGCGCTCAGGCGGGAGTCGTCCGCAGCGCCGCGACGGGCGCGCAGCAGGGAGAGGCGCTCTTCGAGCAGCTCCTCCAGCTCGGGAACGGTGCGACGCTCCAGCAGCATGTCCCAGTGGGTGCGGGGAGCCTTGTCGCCGGAGTGGTCGACCTCGACAACCGAATCGCCCACGCGGAGCACGGCCTCGGCGCCGCACGTGCGGCATTCCCAGGCGTCGGGAAGCTCGGCGTCGGCCGCGAAGGTCATCACGGTCTCGCGTCCGCACTGCGTGCAGACATAGGTGTGGTTGGCGCGCTCATGGAACACGACGCCTTCTTCGCTCTGTAGGCTCGAGGCGCCGAGTCGGATGCCGCGCAGGCTGCGATCTGCCATTGTGTGGTCCTCTCGTCGTGTCAGGTATAACGTGCGGACCTGTGTGCCTCATCCGAACGGCCGTGCCAAATCGCCCTTTCACAGGGGATCCCCAGCCCTGATCAGGGGCGCGAGGCGGTGGCGTTCAGTGCGAGGTCGGCGCGATCGGTGACGAGACCGTCGACGCCGAGAGCCAGCAGTCGATCCATGTCGTGGCGGTCGTTGACCGTCCAGACGTGCACCTCGACGTCGGCGTCGTGAACGAGGCGCAGCAGGCGTGGTGTCACGATGCGCATCGGTCCCTGGCGCTCGGGGATCTGCACGGCATCCACCCCGCGAAGTACGCGTTTGACCAGAGCGCTCGATCCCGTCGACACGGCAGCCAGCAGTCTCGCGATGGTCTCGCGGCCGGCCGAGGTCGCCGGTTCGCCGCCGAGACGACGTGCCGCATCGAGCGCTCGCCTGCGGCGCGCGTCCGAGAAGCTCGTGACCAGCACGCGATCCGCGTGCCCGGCGACCACGCGGCCCAGGGGGCGAGCAGCATCGGGCGACTTGACGTCGATGTTGAAGCGCAGCGTCGGAAACGCCTCGATCGTGTCGGCGGCGCTCGCGAGACCGCCGCGGTCGGCCATGATCTCCGCGAGCTCGTCATGACGCACGGCGGCGATCTTGCGAGGATCGGCGGCCACCCGCAGCAGATCCTCATCGTGGAAGAAGACCACGACGCCGTCGGCGGTCAGATGGCAGTCCGATTCCACATACCTCGCGCCGATCGCATGCGCGGCGGCGAAAGCGGCGACCGTGTTCTCCACGATGCCCTCAGCGTCGCTCGGAACGAAACCTCGATGAGCCAGCACACGCGGAGCCGCGGTGGCGGCGAACCACGGGTGGCTCACGAGAGATCAGTGGGAGGCGTGGCCGTCGTCGCGGGCGGCCTCGGTGCGTCGCCAGCATCCGCGCGCGCGGCGAACGCGCTTCCGAGACCCTTCATCGCCTCCGTGAACTCACTGGGAATGATCCACAGCTTGCTCGACGCGCTGTCGCTGATCTTCGGCAGGGTCTGCAGGTACTGATACGCGAGGAGCTTGTCGTCGGGGCGGCCCGCGTGGATCGCGGAGAAGACGTTCTGGATCGCGGCGGCCTCGCCCTCGGCACGGAGGATCGCGGCCTGCTTGTCACCCTCTGCGCCCAGGATCGCCGCCTGACGGCGTCCCTCCGCCTCGAGGATCTGCGACTGCTTCGATCCCTCGGCGGTGAGGATGGTCGCGCGACGCTCGCGCTCGGCCCTCATCTGCTTCTCCATCGAGTCCTGGATGGAGTGGGGCGGGTCGATGGCCTTCAGCTCGACGCGCGACACCCGCAGGCCCCACTTGCCGGTTGCCTCATCGAGGACGACGCGCAGCTGCCCGTTGATGTTGTCCCGACTCGTCAGCGCCTCTTCCAGGTTGAGACCGCCGACGACGTTGCGGAGCGTGGTCGTCGTGAGCTGTTCGACGGCCGACAGGTAGTTGGCGATCTCATACGTCGCGGCGCGCGCGTCGGTCACCTGGAAGTAGACGACCGTGTCGATCGAGACGACGAGGTTGTCCTCGGTGATGACCGGCTGCGGCGGGAAGGACACGACCTGTTCGCGCATGTCGACGAGGGGTCGCAGGCGGTCGATGAACGGCACCAGGATGTTGAGCCCGGGGGAGAGGGTGCGCTGATAGCGGCCCAGCCGCTCGACGACACCGGAGTAGGCCTGCGGGATGATCCGAATGGATCGGAAGAGAACCACGATCACGAAGATCGCGACCACGACGAGCAGGACGATCACGAAGATCTGACCCACGAACGCTCCGACGTCGACCATCAGTCGGTGCTCCTTTCGGGAGAGTCGGATGCCGCCGGGGAGCCGGTGGCGGGGGAGGAGGGGACAGGTGCCACTTCGACCGTGGCACCGCGCACCGCAGTGACCACAGCCCGGTCGCCGGGAGACAGTGCGGTGGCCGCCGGGGCGAGCTCTGCCGTCCACTGCTCGCCGTTGTCGAGACGGACGAAGCCGCGACCATCGACGAAGGGCGCCGTCACGCGTACGGCCATGCCGTAGAGCGCGTCGACGTTCGTCGGGTGCGGCTGGCTCGATCGGCGCAGCGCGGTGAGCAGGAGCGGGCGGATCGTGAACAGCAGCAGTGCCGACACGGCAGCGGCGATGAGTACCTGAAGCCACCAGGGGCCGCCGAGCAGGTTCACGCCGAGGCCGCCGATGACCGCGCCGGCGGCGAGCATGAGGAAGGTGAACTCGAGGGTCAGCAGTTCGATGATCACGAAGACCACGGCGAGCACGATCCAGGCGATCCAGAGATATTGCGTGAGATCGGGCAGCATGCGCGCTCCCTTCGTGGGTCTTGTTCGAACCCTAACACCCGGCCGTCTCGATGCGGTGGCCAGCCGCCGGGTGTTCGTCGGGCACCGGTTGATAGTGTCGAGAAGGCTGCGGCGACATCCGCCCGGCATCCGTCTTCTTGCAGGAGCAATCATGTCCCAGCCCATCCCCGCCGGCTCCCTCGCCGGACGGACGGCCCTCGTCACCGGATCTTCGCGCGGCATCGGTGCCGACACGGCTCGCTACCTCGCCGAGGGTGGCGCGAACGTCGTCATCAACTTCCGCAACAAGGCGCCGCGGGCCGAGAAGCTCGCTGCCGAGCTGCGGGAACTCGGCGTCGAGGTGCTGGTCGTCGGCGCCGATCTGACCGATGCCGGTTCGGTCGCGGCGATGATGGAAGCCGTCAAGGAGACGTTCGGGACTCTCGATCTGCTCGTCCTCAACGCGTCCGGCGGCATGGAGAGCGGAATGGGCGCCGACTATGCGCTCGTCCTCAACCGCGACGCCCAGCTGGGAGTCCTCGAGGCCGCGCTGCCCCTGCTGCACGACGGCTCTCGGGTGGTCTTCGTCACGAGCCACCAGGCCCACTTCATCCGCACGACACCGACGATGCCCGAGTACGAGCCGGTCGCCTTGTCCAAGCGTGCCGGTGAAGACGCGCTGCGCGAGCGGATCCCCGCCCTCGCCGAACAGGGCATCGACTTCGTCGTCGTGTCGGGTGACATGATCGAGGGCACGATCACCGCCACGCTTCTCGAGCGCGCCAACCCGGGCGCCATCGCCGATCGCCGCGAGTCGGCCGGCAAGCTGTACAACGTGTCGGAGTTCGCCGCGGAGGTCGCCCTCGCGGCCGTCGAGCCGGTTCCCGCCGACAACACGCGTCTCGTCGGAGACGTGAGCTCGTTCGGCGGAGAGTGAGCATGCGTGCCGCAGATATCGCCTCCCTCGTCAGCGTCGGGCGCCCCAGCCTCGCCCCGGACGGATCCTTCACCGTCTTCGCCACTTCGCGTCCCGACCTCGATGCCGACCGCAACGTGGGTCAGATCTGGCGGATCGACCTGCCGGACGGCGCACCGCGGCGCCTCACGCGCGGAGTGTCGGACTCGTCGCCGCAGGTCTCGCCCGACGGCCAGCACGTCGCTTTCGTGCGCGCCGATGCCGACGGAATCCCGCAGATCTTCGTGATTCCGGCATCCGGTGGCGAGCCGGTGCAGACGACCGAGGCCCGCGGTGGCGTGAGCTCCTTCGCGTGGTCGCCCGACGCAGGACGCATCGCGTTCACCGCGCGGGTGCCCGAGCAGGGACGGTACGGAACCGTCGAGGGCCGCTCGGCAGAGGCGGAATCGCCGCGCCGCATCACGGGTGTGCGCTGGCATGCCAACGGTCTTGGCTACCTCGCCGACCGTCCGTCGCATCTCTTCATCATCGATGCCCCCGACACCGGTGCGGAGCCGTTCTATGCGCCCGCGCCGACGGCTGCGGGCGAGGCGGGCAAGGAACGGCGAGTCGGGGCACAGGCGACCGCGCTGACCTCGGGCGCCGCTTCGCATCACGGCGTCGTGTTCACGGCCGATGGCGCTCATCTGCTGACGGTCGTCGACGAGATCGAGGACGATCGTCGCGATCTGCGGACGCCGCTGGTCGCCGTGGCCGTCGACGGCTCGGGCGCGATCGAGGTGCTCTCTCGCGATGCGGGCTACTCCGTCGACGACGTGGGCGTCGCCGACGACGGCACGATCGCCGTCCTGGCATCACGACCGGGGGAGTCCGGCATCGATTTCATCGCTCCGGACGTCGCGCTCTACGTGCTCGAGGGACCGCTGTCTGCGCCCGCGCCGCGCGCGCTCACCGACCCCGACGCCGTCGACCTCGGAGAGGTGGGCTCCCACACCACCCCGTTCGGAGAAGACTTCCTCGTCCAGAACCGCACGCGTGGCCGCGTCGAGCTCCTGCGCGTGACGCGTGCCGGGGATGTCTCGGTGCTGGTCGACGGCGATGTCGAGGTCGTCGGTCACGCGGCGGCGGGGGAGCGCATCGTCTTCTCCTACGCGACGCCGTTCAGCCTCGGCGAGGTGTCACTGCTCGGGTCCGGCCCGCTGACGACGTTCGGTGCGGACGCCGCGGCCCGGGCCATCGTGCGGCCCGAGGAACGGGAGATCGTCGCCCGTGACGGCTATCCCGTGCACGGGTGGGTCGCCGTCCCAGCGGGGGAGGGCCCCTTCCCGGTGATCTTGCAGATCCACGGCGGGCCGTATGCGTCGTACGGCATACATCTGTTCGATGAGACGCAGGTTCTCGTCGATGCCGGCTACGCCGTTGTGTACTGCAACCCGCGGGGGAGCGCCGGATACGGTCGGGCGCACGGTCGGAGCATTCGCGGCGCCATGGGCACCGTCGACATGACGGACGTCCTCGATTTCCTCGACGGTGTCGTCGCCGGCGATGCTCGTCTGGACGGCGCGCGCGTCGGCATCCAGGGCGGGTCGTACGGCGGGTATCTCACCGCGTGGACCATCGCACACGACCACCGGTTCGCCGGTGCCATCGTCGAGCGCGGCTTTCTCGACCCGGTGAGTTTCCAGGGCACCAGCGATATCGGATCGTTCTTCGGAGACGAATACGTCGGCACCGATGCGGAGGACATGGCACGGCAAAGCCCGATGGCCGTGGTGCACGACGTGCGCACGCCGACTCTCGTCCTGCACTCCGAGCTGGACTTCCGCTGCCCCCTCGAGCAGGCGACGCGTTATTACGCGGCGCTGAAGCGACAGGGGACGGATGCCGAGATGCTCATCTTCCCGGGGGAGAACCACGAACTGACGCGCTCGGGACGCCCTCGCCATCGCGTGGAGAGATTCGACGCGGTCCTCGACTGGTGGTCGCGTCACCTCCCGGCCGACTGAGTCACGGCATCCGCCACGACGAAGCGCCCCGCTGCCTCACGGCGAGCGGGGCGCTTCGTGTCGTGTCACTTGCCGAACGAGAAGGCGCGTCCGATCTGGATGATGCCCATGACGACCGCGGAGATTCCGATGAGCCACCACAGCACGACGGCGCCCCACAGCGGCGAGAAGAGCAGCGTGAGACCGGCGATGATCGAGATGATCGCGTAGAAGATCGTCCATCCCCGGGAGGGCGCCAGATCGAGCGTCGAGAGCGCCACGACGCCCTCGATGACCCACATGATGCCGACGAGGATGCCGAGGAAGACGGCCAGCGCGAGTGCGGCCAGGCCGAGGTTGGAGAACGCGACGATACCGGCGACGACGTAGAGCACGCCGAGGAGCACGTGACCGACGCGCGACCACCCGCCCTTTCCGGTTGCGAAGATTCCCATTCCCGCGTACACGAGTCCGGCGACGATGGCGTAGATCGCGATGATCGCGGTCACGACCATCGCGGTCTTTCCTGGCCAGACGAGAATGACGATGCCGAGGATGACGGACAGCGCGCCGCCCAGACCGAGAGCGGTCCGGATGCCGTTGGTCGCCGTCTTCTCGAGGGTAGGTTCAGCAGTCATGGCGGAGCCCTCTCTAAAATCTCCTGTGAGTGGAGATGTTCTCAGGTTAGCGCTGACAGCTCGGTCGTGCGATCCAAGACGCGCCGCACGCGTCATCGGGCCCGTTCTGTCGCTCGGCGGTGCGGAATCCGCCCGTTCGCGCCGGATGAGCAGTGGTGCCGCTCGACCGGCGTCGCGCCTGTGGAGCTTTTGCCGATAATGCACATTATGTCAGAAAGAAGATGGCCCGTTCTCGCTAGATGCGAATACGACACCTGGTACGACTCCCCTGGTGCGGTCTGGAACTGCGGGGTCATGTCGTCCGCGTGGAGGGCGTCGTGACTGCGGCTGCGGTCGTCAGGCTGACATTCCGAATTGCTCCTGACCTGGCTTTTCTCTGCCGCACTTGCGGACGATTCGCGGATAGTGCGAGACTTTCGCGTATTATGCGAGTGTCTGAAGGGCCTGTTCCGGGCGCGGTTCCTGCCTATTTGCGGTCGGGTTCGGCGGTCTTGAATGAGGCTGAGAACGTCTGGGTGGCAATGCTGGATGGGTGGCGGGCGCAGCAGTTCGCACGCAATCTCGCCCCCTCGACCGTGGAAGCGCGCCGGTCGATCGTGCTGCGTTTTCGTGCGTTCGCGGAGTCTTACCCGTGGTCGTGGACGGCGGGGCTGGTGGACGAGTTCTTCATGGAGCTGCGCGGCGTTCGTGGTGCGTCGCGCTCGACGGTGCTGGGCTATCAGAACGCGCTGCGGATGTTCCTGGAGTATCTGACCGATCCCGCTTACGGGTGGAGCGAGCAGTGCTGGGAGCGGTTCGGCGATCACCCGGCACAGGTCTTCCACGACTGGAACACGGCACGGCACGCGTCGGAGTCGATCGCGGAGCCAGGCAAGCGCCCCTACACGCGGGACGAGCTGGAGGATCTCTTCGACTGCGCGGACGAGCGTGTGCTGCGGATCCGACGCGCTGGGGTGAAGGGGTGGGTGCCGGCGTTCCGGATTGCGACGTTGATGAAGGTCGCCTACGCCTGGGGTCTTCGTCGCAACGAGGTCCGTCAGCTCGATTTGGTCGATCTCGCCTCCAATCCCCGGGCGCGCCAGTTCGGCGACGCGGGCATCATCTACGTCCGATTCGGGAAGGCGATGAAGGGCTCTCCCCCGAAACGCCGCACGGTGCTGACTCTGCCGGAGTTCTCCTGGGCGGTCGAGTACTTGCAGCAATGGCGTGACGAGGTCCACCCGCTTTACGCCCCGCCCGGGTCCACGAGTCTTTGGCCGAGCGAGCGCGGCAACCAGATCATCACCGCCGGGCAGATCAGTCGGACGTTCACGGAGGTGAAACGAGAAGCCGGCCTGGACGACGATCTCGACTTCCACTCCCTGCGCCGCTCCTACGTCACCCACCTGGTCGAGGAAGGCTACGACGCGTTCTTCATCCAGCAGCAGGTCGGCCACGAGCACGCGTCGACCACATCCATCTACACCGGTCTCTCCCCCGACTACCGGGCCCGCGTCGTCGACGATGCGATCGCCCGCATGGCCACACAAGCCCTCACGACACAGGAGTGATATCTGATGATCCGACGCGTTGACCACGGCTGGCGCCTGCGGGAGCTGATGGCTGCCCGCGGGATGACCACCATCTCCGACCTGATCCCCCACCTTGCCGACCGCGGCATCACACTCTCCGACTCGCAGCTCTACAGGCTCCTCAGCAGCACACCGGAGAGGATCAACCTCACCTTGCTCGGCGCGATCCTCGACACCCTGGACTGCGCCTTCGAGGACCTGGTCCCCGTGACGGTCACTGCCACCGCGTCCCGCACCCGCGCCACCGGAACCGCGGATGCAGCTGCCACGGTCCGCTCCGATGGAGTCCGGCCCGCTCGCGCGCGAATCCATCGACCCAGTTGAGCCGGCACCGCGTCGATGCCGGCTGCGCACGCTGCGAACGCACCGGCGTCAAGTTCGCAACGACATGGCCCGAGGGACGCATCTGTCGGCGCTGCTACCAGAGAGCCACACGCATCCACGGCACCTGCCCGGGATGCGGCACCAACCGGCTCCTTCCCGGCCTCCTCGACAGCGCTCCCGCCTGCACCGACTGCACAGGGATCCCGAAAGACTTCCACTGCACCCGCTGCGGGCGCGAAGACGAACCCGTCCGCGCTGGACTCTGCGCCCACTGCTGCCTCACCGATGACCTCACCCACCTCTTCGACAACGGCGACGGCGAGATTGCCCCGCACCTGCAGCCTCTGTTCCATGCCCTGACAGGACAGAAGCATGCCCGCAGCGCGAAGATCTGGCTGATCACGAACACAGAGGCCGTCGCCCTGATCAGAGCGCTTGCCCGCGGCGACGTCCCACTCGAACACACCACCTTCACCGAGCATCCCGCCCCGAGCCGAGTGGGGTTCCTCCGCGAGCTCTGCATCGAGCACGGGATCCTCTCCCCCGTCCATCTCGACATCGAAAGGTTCCAAGCCTGGCTGGCACGGAAGGCCGCGCTCGCGCACCCGGACGATGCACGATTGATCATCCAATATGGCCGCTGGGTCCACCTCAACCGCATGAACTATCTCGCCGAGACCGGCCAGCTGAAGAAAGGCACGTTCCTCTCCGCTAAACAATCCACCACCGTCGCGCTCGAGTTCCTCGCCTACCTCCGCGCGCAACACACCACCCCGGCGGGCTGTCGGCAAGCGCACATCGACGGCTGGCTCACCGGCGGCCCCACCACACGAAGCCTGGCCCGCGGATTCATCCGCTGGGCCATGAAACATGGCCACCTCCCCGTCATCGAGATCCCCTACCGGCTCGCGAAGACCACCCCTGTCATCACCCAACAACAGCGCCTCGCGCACATCCAGCAGCTCCTCGTCCCCGCAACATCCCTGCGCCCGCTCGAGCGCACTGCAGCACTGCTGCTCCTGATCCACGGGCAACCATTGGCGCGGATCGCGCGCATGCAGCTCGATCAGCTCCGCATCGACGGCCACGGGATCACCATCCGGTTCGCCGCCGAGCACCTGCGCATCCCCGAGCCCTTCGCGAGCGTCGTCCACGCGCGCATCGAGGACCTCCCCAACCTGAACACCGCAGCCCACCGAGACAACCGCTGGCTCTTCCCCGGTGGCCGCCCCGGCCAGCCCATCCACCAGGGCACGCTGATGAGCCTGCTCCGCGACGCCGGCATCGATCTCCGCGGCACCAAGAACGCCGCCCTCCGCGAGCTCGTCCTCCAGATGCCCGCACCCATCGTCGCAGACTCGTTCAACTACAGCTACACGGTCACAGAGCAACATCGCCGCAACGCCGGCGCCCAGTTCATCGACTACCTCACCAACGCACGCAACCATAAAGCAGCCCGGCCGTGCGCATGCCCCGACTGCTCTTGCACCGACGAAGCCGACATGGGCGCACCCGACGACCGAATCTACGGATGCTGCCTCGCTGACTGCCCCTACGCCCATTCACCAACCGCCTAAGCCTCACGCAAGCGGCCCACCGCCTGGCCCGCGATCAATAACGGACGCTGATGAGGAACTCATCGACGTTAGGCAGATGCGCGTGAATGCTCGCCTCGGCCTGCTCGCGGACATCGGCATGCTCGGCAACCGCAGTGATGATCGCGTCGCCTTCGAGACGGTGGCCGACCCAACGCAGCCGAACCCGCTCCACGCGTTCGATGCCGTCGACATGCTCCAAGGCGTGCTCTGCGCGGTCAAGGAGATCGGGTTCGATCGCGTCCATGAGACGGCGCCCGATGGAGCGGATCGTTCCGAGCAGCAGAATGAAGATCGCAATCGAGATGACGATGCCGACGATCGGATCGGCGAGCGGGAACCCGAGCAGGACCCCGACCCCGCCGATCACGACCGCGAGGGACGTGAACCCATCGGTTCGAGCATGGACCCCGTCAGCGACAAGAGCCGCGGAGCCGATTCGACGGCCGATGCGGATCCGATAGATCGCGACGGCCTCATTTCCCGCGAAGCCGATAATGCCCGCGGCGATCACCCACCACACGTTCTGCAGCGGCTGCGGATGCAGCAACCGGTCGACAGATTGCCAGGCCGCGACCACCGCGGACAGCAGCACCACGAAGACGATGAACAAGCCCGCGAGGTCCTCGGCACGGCCGAACCCATACGTGTATCGGCGTGTCGCAACGCGGCGGCCGAGGACGAACGCGACCCACAGCGGGATCGCGGTGAGCGCGTCAGAGAAGTTATGCACCGTGTCTGCCAGCAAGGCCACCGACCCGCTGAGGAAGAACACCACCGCCTGCAGGATCGTCGTGACGAGCAGGATCACCATGCTGATGATCAGAGCGCGCACGCCCTCGTGACTGGCCTCCATCGCATCATCGATCGAGTCCGCCGCGTCATGGGTATGCGGCACAAACAGCCCATACAGAAAGCCCTTGAACCCGGTCGGTTGGTCGTGGTCGTGGTCGTGGTCGTGGTCATGATCGTGAGCGCTGTGGTCGTGGCCGTGAGCGAGATGATCGTGCGGGTGGCTCATCGGGCATCCTGATCGAGGTGGTGGTGACGGGGGGTCCCGCCGAGGGAATGCTCGGCCTGGAAGATCGCATCGGCCACGAGACGGGACGCGTGCTCGTTCTCGAGCCGGTAAAACACCCGCTGCCCCTCCTGGCGGGTCGAGACGATCCGGGCCAGACGCAGCTTCGCCAGGTGCTGGGACACCGCAGTCGGCGACTTGTCGACCATGTCGGCGAGATGGTTCACGGACAGTTCGCCAGCCTCCTGCAGCGCGAGGATGACCCTCACGCGGGTCGCGTCAGCGAGCATCGCGAACACCTCAACCGCGAGCTCCACATACGGGCTCTCGGTCGAATACCCACACTGCTGCTTATCTGCACTCATACGCAGATACATTACGCTGGTTCCGTGAGCGACAAGACCAACCCCACCACCGCGGCCACACGAACACCGCGCTGGAGCCAGCGTCGCCGAGTGACGATCGTGCTCTGCCTCAACGCGGCACTCATCCTCGGCCTCGTGATCGTCGGGGTGGTCGCGAACTCGGTGAGCGTGCTCGCCGCCGCTGGCGACACCATCGCAGACTGCCTCGCCCTGATCCTCGGCCTCATCGCGATCGCTCTGCGCGACCGGGACCCGAATCACCCGCACGCGCACCGACCGATCGCGATCGCCGCGCTGATCAACGCAACCCTGCTCCTCGTGGTCACCGTCGCGGTGGTCTTTGAGGCGGTTTCGCGGTTGCGCGAAGGGTCCCCGCCGATCGAGGGACTGCCCGTCGTGATCGTCGCGCTGATCACGCTCGTCGTGATGTTGACCGGCGCGTTCGTACTTGGCTTCTCTGCCGGCAATGAGGACCTACACATGCGCTCCGTGCTCCTCGACGCCCTCGCTGATGCCGCAATCGCGGCCGCGATCGTCATCGCCGGCCTGATCATCCTCGCCACCGATGGGCTCTACTGGCTCGACCCGATCCTCGCCCTCGCAGTCTCCGCGCTCATCGCAGTCGCAGCCGTCCGATTGATCAGCAAGGCCATCGCGGCCCTGCGCGGCAAGGACGTCGACTTCGACGACGGCTGACGCAAGCGCGATGAAGTCTCCAGCCCGACAGCCCGAGATGCTTCCCCCACTCGACAGCTGTCGGCGAACCACCGAGGGAGAATACGCCGCTCAGCAATACGCACCCACACCACTATGAGGATCACCCGATGCGTGCGCCGCGGGTGGGCCACACGACGTGCGCGACCGAGATCGAGAAGATGGACCACGCTGCGAGCAGTGCCCACCCATCGGGGCCGCGCGCGAGGTAGCCGTGCGATCGCCACCACGACCGGAGGCTGGGTATGAGGCGGATCGGGAGTCCGAGCACCATGGCTGCGATGATTGATACCACCGCAACGATGAGCGCCAGAATAGGCCACCCGATCAAGCTCAGTATCCCGTCGTATGACATCGCGGAGCCAAAGATGAGCGCGAGCGCCGCCGCGAAGAGTACCGCGCCGCCGGCGAAGAAGTGGTGCACCGTGAGAGCGAAGCGCGACGACGATGTGCGCGCGGTTCTGGGCGAGACGGCATCCGCTCCCCTCACCGCGCGGCGGCGTGCGCGCGCTCTACGACGATTGCAGGCGCTGGGTGTCGTCTCCGCGCCCGCGCGGTCCTGAGCGCTTCCTCGACAGCGACGGCCGCATCGATCGCTACCCCGCACAGGCCGCTGGTCGTCTCGCGGTCCTGCGGCACGTCGCCGGGCGCGCCTTCTCCCCCGACACCGTCCTGCGCGAGCGCGACGTCAACGAGCAGCTAGAGCCAGACGCGCCGAACGGCGACGTCGCCGTGCTTCGGCGTTACCTGGTCGATCACGGGCTCCTTCGCCGCACGGCATCCGGGTCCGAACACGTGCGAACGCACGAGTAGCGTGGAGGGGTGACTACGACCCGCCCCTCTCCTGCGTCAGCCGGACCGGACTACCGGGCATGGATCATCTGGGGAGTCGGTGTCGCTGCCTACATGCTCGCGGTGATCAATCGCAGCTCGCTCTCGGCCGTGGGGGTCGATACCGCCCAGCGCTTCGGAGCGGATGCCGCGACGCTGTCGATGTTCGCCGTCGTCCAGCTGGCCGTCTACGGCGGCATGCAGATTCCGATCGGGCTCTTCCTCGACCGCTACGGCGCCCGCCCCATCATGACCATCGGGATGCTGCTGATGGCAGCCGGGCAGCTCACCCTCGCCTTCTCCCCCAGCGTCGGCGTCGCGATCTTCGCCCGCATGCTGCTGGGTGCCGGGGACGCCGCGGTCTTCCCCGGCGTGCTCCGTCTGGTCGCCGTGTGGTTCCCCGCGCAGCGCGGTCCGCTGATGAGTCAGCTGACGGGTCTCGTCGGCCAAGCCGGACAGCTCCTGGCGCTGGCCCCGCTCGCGGCGATGCTCCATGCGACCAGCTGGGAGATCGTGTTCGGCGGCATCGCCGGACTCTGTGTGTTGTTCGGCATCCTGGTGTGGGCGGTGATCCGCAACCACCCGCCCCAGCTGCGAGCGGACGTCTCCGTCGACACGAACACCGGCGCGATCCGGGTCGTGCGTTCGTCGATGGACACCGGCGTCGGCATCCGCGCCGCCTGGGCGCACCCGGGAACCCGCCTCGCGTTCTGGTCGCACTTCACGGCGCCGTTCGCCGGCACCGCGTTCGTGCTGCTCTGGGGAACGCCGTTCCTCACCGCCGGCGAGGGACTCAGCCTCGCGCAAGCCGCGGGCGTGCTGTCGACCTATGTCGTGGTGGGAATGGCCCTCGGACCGGTCATGGGCGACATCTCTCGCCGCATTCCCCACCTGCGCTCGCGGGCGCTGGTGCTTCCGGCCGTGGGCACCCAGTTCGTCGCGTGGACAGTGGTGATCGCGTGGCCCGGGCCTGCGCCGCTGTGGCTGCTGTACGGGCTCGCCGTGTCGCTGGCGATGGGTGGACCCGCCTCGATGATCGCTTTCGATCACGCGCGCACCCACAACCCCGCCCACCGCCTGAGCACCGCGACGGGAATCACGAACGTCGGCGGCTTCCTCGCCGCGCTGGTCGCGATCTTCGCGATCGGGATCGCCCTCGACCTACAGGGCGCCGGCACGCCGGAGACCTACCGACTCGATGCGTTTCGGTTGGCGTTCCTCGCACAGGTTCCGCTCTGGGCGCTCGGCTGGACATTCATCGTGATCGAGCGGCGCAAGACGCGGGTCCTGCTGGGGATGGACCCGCCGCGCCGACCGCGCGCCGAGTGATCGGCGTGCGCGGCCGGCGCGCGGGAATCAGACCGTTCCGTCGCCCGAGGTGCGGGACTCGGTCTGCGTGATCCGCTCGCCCACACCGGGCTCGACGGTCCGCGTGACCTGCTGCGTGGAGCGACGTCGCAGCATGAGGACGAGTCCGATGACGAAGATGAGCACGCCCGCGCCCATCAGGATGTAGCCGATCATGTCGAGGTTCACGTAGGGGACGTCGACGTTGACGGCGAACACGAGGATCGCTCCGATGACGAACAGTGCGATTCCGGCTCCGATGCTCATGAGTGCGTCTCCTTGTTCGGGGATGGGACGTCCTCATGGTGGCGGAACCCACGACGCTCGCCCATGCCCTTGACAGGCTCGGCTCCCGACGGCTAGTGAGGCTCCACCAGGCTCCAGGTCCCGCCGAACTTCGGCTCCCGGCCGTCGCCCGACGAGGTGCCGGTCAGGCGCCGGCGCACCCACGGACCCAGGTGTTCGCGCAGGTACTCGCGCTCCGCCAGGCGCACGGCATCCGGCAGCTCCGGCATGGCCCACCAGCCGTCGGGGACCGTCTCCCCGATGGCTTCCAGGACGCGGGCGGCGACACGGTGGTGACCACGACTGTTCATATGCAGGCGATCCTGAGACCAGAACGATGGATCCGACAGCTCGGCATCCGGCCAGTTCAGCGCGCGGATGACATCGGGGCGTTCGCCGACGCGCTGCACGACGGCATCCGACATGAGATCGCCGCGCCGCTGGATGAGCCGGTTCATCGGCAGCTGCGCCGAAGGATTGGCGCCCGACAGCAGAATCAGTGTGACGCCTTCCTCATCGCACCGCCGGAGCACCTGGCTGAACGCATCGGCGATGTGGCCGATCGACGTGCGCGGTCGCAGCATGTCGTTGCCGCCACCGTTGAACGACAGGTGGGTGGGCTTGAGTGCGAGAGCAGGCTCGAGCTGCTGGGCGACGATCGGCCAGATGAGCTTGCCGCGGATCGCAAGGTTGGCGTACTGGATGGGTTCGCCGCGGGAGTGCGCCCATCCCTGCGCGGTGAGGTCGGCCCACCCGCGCACGCGGCCGTCGGGCCGCTCGTCGCCGACGCCCTCCGTGAACGGGTCCCCGATCGCCACGAACCGCACCTCTGCCATCCGATCAGCCTACGCCGCGCTCTGCCGCGGGCTCACCGGTCCCCTTCGGTCGCTGCGGCGCAGCGAAAGCGGCAGATGCGGACGGATGCCGCGGATGCCGCGGCCTCAGCGGTCGTCGAGTGCCGCCCCGCGATGGTCGGCGAGGGCCCACGCGGCCGTCGCCGCGAGCACGAAGAACGTGGCGAACACGACGAAAAGCAGCGGCGCGCCACCGGCGGCGAGCAGGGGCGGCACGCTCAACGGCGCGACGATGGACGCGATACGGCCGACGCCCGCGGCCCATCCGGCTCCGGTGGCACGCAGCGACGTGGGGTAGTTCTCCGGGGTCACGGCATACAGTGCGCCCCAGGCACCGAGGTTGAAGAACGATAGCGCCATCCCGGCCGCGATGATCACGCCTTCCGTCGATGCGGTGCCGAAGAACAGCGCGGCGACCGCGGATCCCGCCAGAAAGACCGACAACGTCACGCGCCGCCCCCATACCTCGATGAGCCAGGCCGCCACGGCGTAGCCCGGCAACTGTGCGAGCGTGATGATCAGGGTGAAGCCGAACGATTTCACCAGCCCGTACCCCTGCGCGAAGAGGATCGTCGGCATCCAGATGAACGCGCCGTAATACGAGAAGTTGACGCAGAACCAGACGATCCACAGCGCCCCCGTGCGCACGCGGAACTCGCCCGACCACAGTGCGCGCAGGCCGCGGTCCGCCAGCTGTGCGCCGGCCGCGGTGCCCACCGGGGCATGGCGACGAGGCGTTCCCTGCAGCGCCGGCGACGACTCGAACGTGCGGGTGACCGCGTCGGCCTCGCGGTGGCGTCCGCGTCGCGCGAGCCATCGCGGCGACTCCGGCAGCGACCAGCGGACGATGAGCGCGTAGATCGCGGGGATCGCCCCCAGCGCGAAGGCCCAGCGCCATCCGTCGGCGGATGCCGGGATCACGAAGAAGCCGATCAGTGCCGCCGCCGTCCATCCCAGGGCCCAGAACGCCTCGAGGATGACGATGAGTCGCCCGCGCATGCGTGCCGGGGCGATCTCGCTGACGTAGGTGCTCGCCACCGGCAGCTCGGCTCCCAGACCGAGCCCGACGATGACGCGCAGCGCGATGAGCGCCGCAAGTCCCCCGGCCAGGGCGCTCGCCCCGGTCGCCAGACCGTAGACGAGCAGCGTGACCGCGAACACCGAGCGGCGGCCGAAACGGTCCGCCAGGAGGCCGCCCAGGCTCGCGCCCCCCGCCATGCCGACGAAACCGGCCGACGCGATCCACGACGCCTGCTCGCCGGTCAACGACCACTGTGCGATCAACGCGGTCAGCACGAATGAGACGAGGCCGACGTCCATCGCGTCGAGCGCCCAGCCGAGACCCGAACCGGTCAAGACCCGCAGGTGCCGGCGGGTGAACGGGAGAGCGTCCAGCCGCTCCCCCACGTCGGTGCCGGTCAGCGTCGGCGCAGAGGGAGAGGCAGCGGCATCCGTCATGCCTGAATGCTACTCAGGATGTCGAGAGCATCTCCGACACCAGCGGCGCGACCTTCGTGCCGTACAGCTCGATCGAGCGCATGAGCTTCGCGTGCGAGAGGGTGCCGTTGGCGTACTTGAGGTCGAAGCGCGTCGCCCCGAGGGTCTTCATTGTGGCCGCGATCTTTCGAGCGACGGTCTCGGGCGATCCCGCGTACACGGCGCCCTCCGGGCCGATGTCATGTTGGAACTGCAGCCGGCTGTACGGCGGCCACCCGCGCTCGGCGCCGATCGCGTTGCGGTTGGCCTCCATCGCCGGGTACAGCTCCTCCCACGCCTGAGCGTCACTGTCCGCAACGTGGCCGGGTGAGTGTACGCCGACGGGCATCGCCTCGCTGTGCCCGAACGACGCGAGCGAGCGGTGGTAGAGGTCGACGTAGGGGCGGAAGCGATCGGCCGAGCCGCCGATGATGGCCAGCATGAGTCCGTAGCCGTAGCGGGCCGTGCGCACGACCGACTCGGGCGAGCCACCGACTCCTACCCACGCGCGAATGCCGTTCTCCGTCTTCGGAAAGACGTCGGCGTTGGTCAGCGCCGCCCGCGTCGTGCCCTGCCAGGTCACGGGCTTCTCGGTGAGCAGCTGCGAGAAGAGGTCGAGCTTCTCCTCGAAGAGCACCTCGTAGTCGCCGAGGTCGTAGCCGAACAGCGGGAAGGACTCGATGAACGAACCGCGACCGAGGATCACCTCGGCGCGCCCCGCGGACAGCGCGTCCAGCGTCGCGAAGCGCTCGTACACGCGCACCGGGTCGTCGCTGGAGAGCACGGTGACGGCCGTACCGAGGTGGATCCTCTCGGTACGGGCCGCCGCCGCAGCCAGCACCAGTTCCGGACTGGACACCGCGAATTCGTGGCGGTGGTGCTCCCCTACCCCGAAGAAGGAGAGCCCCACCTGGTCGGCGAGCACCGCCTGATCCACGATGTCGCGGATCGTCTGAGCGTCGCTCAGGCGCTCGCCGTCCTCGCCCACGGTGACGTCGCCGAAGGTGTCCAGTCCCAGTTCTACATTCATACGAATGAGAACCCTCCCTGTGCCGTGATCATTCCGTGCGGAGATTCTCGGCCGGATCAGCCCTGAGCCAGTGCCATCCGCAGTGTGTCGAGACCGACACCGCCCAGACGCAGCGCGCGCATGTGGAAGCGCTTGATGTCGAAGTCGGCGCCCTCGCGCTCGGCCGTCTCGTCGCGGATCTGCTCCCAGATGCGCTGGCCGACCTTGTAGGAGGGGGCCTGACCCGGCCAGCCGAGGTAGCGGTTGACCTCGAACTGGATGAACTCGTCCGACATGTTGACGTTTCGACGCATGAACTCAAGGGCGAAGTCGGCGTCCCAGATGCCCTCGCCGTCGGGACGAGGCTTGCCCAGGTGCACGCCGATGTCGAGCACGACGCGGGCGGCCCGCATCCGCTGGCCGTCCAGCATGCCGAGCCGGTCGGCCGGGTCGTCGAGGTAGCCGAGCTGCTCCATCAAGCGCTCGGCGTACAGGGCCCAGCCCTCCGCGTGTCCGCTGGAGCCGGCAAGCAGACGCCGCCACGAGTTGAGCTCCGCGCGGTTGTAGACCGCCTGGGCGATCTGCAGGTGGTGGCCGGGAACGCCCTCGTGGTAGACCGTGGTGAGCTCGCGCCACGTGTCGAACGAGTCGACGCCCTCGGGCACCGACCACCACATCCGGCCGGGACGCGAGAAGTCGTCGGTCGGTCCGGTGTAGTAGATGCCGCCTTCGTTGGTCGGCGCGATCATGCACTCGAGCCGACGGATCTCCTCCGGGATGTCGAAGTGCGTCTTGCCGAGCTCCTCGACGGCACGATCGCTCGTGGCCTGCATCCACTCCTGAAGGGCCCGCGTGCCGCGCAGCTTGCGGGCCTCGTCGTTCTCGAGGAACGCCACGGCCTCCTCGACGGTCGCGCCCGGCAGAATCTCGTTGGCGATCGACTCCTGCTCCGCCACCATGCGGGCGAGCTCCTCGAGACCCCACTCGTAGGTCTCGTCGAGGTCGATCACGGCCCCGAGGAAGCCGCGCGAGTGCAGCGCGTACAGCTCGCGTCCGACCGCATCGTTCTCGGATGCCGCGGGCGCCAGCTCGGTGCGCAGGAAGTTCGCGAGTTCGTCGTACGCGACGCGGGCGGCGCCCGCGTGGCCGGAGAGGGTCTTCGCGAGAGAGGCGGGGAGCTGTCCCTGCGCCGGGGCCGCGTCAGCCGCGAACGTCGCGAAGAAGCCGTTGTCGGCGGTATAGCGGGCGATCTGGCCCAC
>NZ_MKRU01000075.1:80337-85944 GCF_001897985.1 Microbacterium sp. 69-7
GCCGATCGCGTCGGGGATGGCCGACAGTCGCGCAGCGATCACCGACCAGTCCTCGACCGTGTCGGTGGGCATCAGGTCGAACACGTTGCGCAGCTCCTGCGCGGGCGAGGCGATCACGTTGAGGTCGCGCAGGTGCGCACCGGCCTCGTGCAGCGCGAGCGAGAGCTCGAGGTCGCCGGCGAGGTCGGCCTTGGTGACCACGTCCACGTCGTCGACCGGCTCGGCCGCCTGCAAGGCCGACAGCGTGGCACGCGTGGCGTCGATGCGCGCCGCTGTGCCCGCGGGTGAGAGGTCGTCGAGACGGCCGTTGTGCTCGAAGCGCCCGATGTAGGTGGCCAGTCCCGGAGAAAGCTCGGCAGAGGTGTCGACCCATGCCTCGGCGATCGCGTCGATAGGCGTGGGGGTACGTGGGGAGTCAGTCATTCTTCGAGCCTAATCCCGACGCGGCACTGGCGTGGGCTCGGATGCCGGGGCGGACGGCACGCGATCTCAGCCGTGCTCCCCCGCGGCCTGCGATCCTCCTCGGGCGAGCTCAGTGGCCGGCGACGTCCCAGTTCTCCCCGCGACCGATCTGTACGTCCAGGGGCACGGACAGCTCTGCGGCATCACCCATGCGGTCGTGGACGATCTGCTCGACGAGGTCCCACTCCCCCGGGGCCACCTCGACGACGAGTTCGTCGTGGATCTGCAGCAGCACCCGCGAAGCGACACCCTGGGCTCGGAACTCGTCGTGGATGCGGAAGAGGGCGATCTTCATGATGTCGGCCGCGCTGCCCTGGATCGGTGCGTTCAGTGCCGCACGCTCCGCGTTCTCGCGCAGCACCCGATTGGGGCTGGCCAGATCCGGGAACGGTCGACGCCGACCGAAGATCGTCTCCGTGTACCCGTCGATGCGGGCCCGTTCGACGGAGGAGCGCAGGTAGTCGCGGACCGCGCCGAATCGGGCGAAGTACTCCGTCATCAAGAGCTTGGCCTCGGACTGTTCGATGCGCAGCTGCTTCGACAGACCGAACGCGCTGAGGCCGTACACGAGGCCGTAGCTCATCGCCTTGACCTTTGTGCGCATGGCCGGGGTCACGTCGGCCGGCTCGACGCCGAACACCCGTGCGCCGACGAACCGGTGCAGGTCCTCGCCCGAGTTGAAGGCCTCGATGAGACCCTCGTCGCCGGACAGATGCGCCATGATGCGCATCTCGATCTGCGAGTAGTCCGCCGTCAGCAGGGTCTCGTAGCCCTCGCCGACCTCGAACGCGGCGCGGATGCGCCGAGACTCCTCCGTGCGGATCGGGATGTTCTGCAGGTTCGGGTCGGTGCTCGACAGACGCCCCGTCTGGCTGCCCGTCTGCACGTACGTCGTATGGATGCGGCCGTCGGAGCCGGCGGCGCGATCATTGCCGATCGACGCATCGAGCGACTCGATGATCTGACGGAGCTTCGTCGCCTCGCGGTGCTGCAGAAGCAGATCGAGGAACGGGTGCGGGTTCGACTCCTGCAGGTCGGCGAGCACCGCGGCGTCGGTGGAATAGCCCGTCTTCGTTTTGCGTGTCTTCGGCAGCTCGAGCTGTTCGAACAGCACTTCCTGCAGCTGCTTGGGTGAGCCCAGGTTCACCTCCCGCCCGATCTCGGCGTAGGCGAGCTGGGCAACGGCCTCGGCGCGCGCGCCCAGCTCCGCAGAGAACCCCGAGAGCTTCTCGTGCGAGACGGCGACGCCGGCCACTTCCATGTCGGCCAGGGTGTCGAGAGTGGGCAGTTCGATCTCGGTCATCACACGGGCGACCGACGCGGGCATCTGGGCCCGCATGGCGTCGGCGACGCGCAGTGCGTACCACGACAGTTGACCCGGGGTGGCGCCTTCGGTCTCGGGTACCAGCTGCGTCGGATCGGCCTCGGGCAGCTTCTCGTCGAGATAGCGGTCGACGAGGTCACCGAGCCCCTTGTCGGGAAAGCTGGGGCGCAGCAGCCACCCGGCGAGGATCGGGTCGAAAACCAGGCCCCGCAGTCGCACTCCGGCACGTCGGAGGGCCTTCACCTGTGCCTTGGCGTCAGCAATGACCTTCGGCGCATCACTGCTCAACCAGGGCCCGAGAGTCGCGGAAACGTCCGTCGACCAGGTCGTCTCGATGGCCTCATCGCCGGTGGCGAGGCCCAGTCGTGCGGGAAGGCCGCCCTCCGTCGTGAGCATGAGTGCCACCTCCTCGGCGTCGTCGGCCGCAGTGCGGGCGGCGACCCATGCCTCGAGCGCGGCGGCGTCGACCTCGACGGGCTTGGGCGCTGCGATCGTGTTCGCCGCGTGGTCGGCGCCGTCGTCGAGGTCGGCGCCGACGGCCTCGAAAACGCGCGGCAGAAGGGTGCGGAACTCCAGTCGAGCAAAGATGTCGCGAACGGCCTGCGCGTCGATCGGCTGCACCGCAAGGTCGGCCGGTCCGACGCCCAGCTCGACATCGCGCAGCAGCGCGTTCAGGTTCCTGTTGCGGCGCACGTCGTCGAGGTGGTCGCGCAGGTTGCCCCCCACGACACCCGTGATCTTGTCGGCGTTCTCGAGCAGAGCGTCCAGGCTCCCCCACTGCGTGAGCCACTTGACGGCCGTCTTCTCGCCCACCTTCGGCACCCCCGGCAGGTTGTCGCTGGTCTCGCCCACGAGCGCGGCGATGTCGGGGTAGTTGGCGGGCGGCAGGCCGTACTTCTCGACGACGGCATCCGGCGTGTAGCGCTTGAGCTGCGACACGCCCTGCACGCTCGGGTACAGCAGCGTCACGTCGTCGGTGACGAGTTGGATGGTGTCACGGTCGCCGGAGCAGACGAGGACGTCGTAGCCCTCGTCCGCACCGCGCGTGGCGAGGGTCGCGAGGATGTCGTCGGCCTCGATGCCCTCCTCGGTGAGCACCGTCACGTTCATCGCGGCGAGGCAGTCCTGCAGCAGAGGAATCTGGCCCTTGAACTCCGCCGGCGACTCGGAGCGGTTCGCCTTGTACTCGGGGTACTCCTCGGTGCGGAAGGAGTGACGGGACGTGTCGAAGGCGACGGCGAGATGCGTCGGCTGCTCCGCTTTGACGAGGTTGACGAACATCGACAGGAAGCCGTAGATGCCGTTCGTGTGCTGACCGTCGCGCGTCGTGAAGTTGTCCACGGGAAGGGCGAAGAAGGCGCGGTACGCCAGCGAATGGCCGTCTACGACGAGGAGAGTAGGCTTTGCGGAGTCCGTCACCCTGCAACTCTAGACGCGGGGACGGACACCGGAACTCCCGACCCGATCACTTCCGAAGGTGGACGATGACCGCTGAGAACTCCCCTGTCGACGACGGCATGGATTGGGCGCGTCAGCGCGGAATGGGAGCCCTCGCCGAGAAGATGGGCATCGAGTTCACGGAGTTCAGCATCCAGCGCTCCGTCGCGACGATGCCGGTCGAGGGCAACACCCAACCTGTCGGACTGCTGCACGGCGGCGCGTACGTCGTTCTCGGGGAGTCCCTCGGCTCCATGGCGGCCAATCTCCACGCCGGCCCCGGTCGACTCGCCGTCGGCGTCGACATCAACGCGACCCACACGCGATCGGCCACGAGCGGCGTCGTCACCGGGGTCTGCACCCCTGTGCATCTCGGCCGCAGCCTCACGGTCCACGAGATCGTCGTGACCGACGATCAGGGGCGGCGCTGCTCGACGATCCGCATCACGAACATGATCAGGGAGCGCACGCCGTCCTGAGCCGGCGCGTCCGCGCCTCGAGGCGCGGGTCAGCCCTTCTTTGGCGAGAGCTGCTCGATGATCGCCTTGGCGACGTCCTGCATCGTCAGGCGGCGGTCCATCGAGGCCTTCTGGATCCAGCGGAACGCCTCGGGCTCGCTCAGGCCCATCTTCTCGTTGAGCAGGCCCTTGGCGCGGTCGACGAGCTTACGGGTCTCGAAGCGCTCGACCATGTCGGCGACCTCGGCCTCGAGGGTGATGATCTGCTCGTACCGCGCGAGGGCGATCTCGATCGCCGGGAGCAGGTCGTTGGGGGTGAAGGGCTTGACCACGTAGGCCAGGGCGCCGGCCTCGCTGGCCCGCTCGACGAGCTCCTTCTGGCTGAACGCAGTCAGCAGCACGACGGGGGCGATGTGGTTCTTGCTGAGCTTCTCGGCGGCGCTGATGCCGTCGAGGACGGGCATCTTCACGTCCATGATGACGAGGTCCGGGCGCAGCTCGGTCGCCAGCTGCACGGCGGTCTCCCCGTCACCGGCCTCCCCCACGACGTCGAAGCCGTTGTCGCGGAGAATCTCGACGATGTCGAGGCGGATCAGCGATTCGTCCTCGGCGACGACGACGCGTCGCGGGGAGGATGCCGTGGGAGTCGTGCTCGGTTCCTGCTCAGTCACCTTTGAATCCTACGGTATGGTCAATCCCGGACGTGCGCTGATGAACGTCCGCGTGCGCCGGTGTGGCGGAATGGCAGACGCGACCGACTCAAACTCGGTTGTCTTCGGACGTGTGGGTTCGACTCCCACCACCGGCACGGAAGATGCGGTGCCTGTGGGCGCCGCATCTTGCGTTGCGGTGGTGTCGTGGTGGGACGCGCGTGTGGGTGGGCCCACGCGGCCGGAGGCTCCGCGCGCCGCGGAGCGGCGTGTGGAGGGGCCGTGGGGACGACCCCCCCACCGGCGCGCAACGCAGAGGGCGGATGCCGGCGATCCCGGCATCCGCCCTCTGGTGTCTCTGCGACCTACTTCTCCGACTGGTAGATCGGCGCCTTGCCGTGAACGGCGTCGCCGATCCGGTGCACCCGGATGTCGTTGGTCGAGCCGATGATTCCGGGAGGGGAACCGGAGATCACGACGACCTTGTCCCCTTCGGTGGCGAGGCCCTGGCCGAGGAAGAACTCGTCGACCTGCATGAACATCATGTCGGTGTGCGCGACGTGCTCCACGAGCGTCGACTGCACGCCCCACGTCAGCGCCATGCGGCGGCGGATGGCCGGGTCGACGGCGAAAGCCATCATCGGGATGCCGGGGCGCAGGCGCGACATGCGGCGCGCGGTGTCGCCGGACTCCGTGAAGATGGCGATGTACTTCGCCTCGATGAACTCCGCCACCTCGTTCGCGGCGAGGGTCAGGATGCCGCCCTGCGTGCGGGGCTTGGCGCTGAAGGGACGGATCCGCTCGAGACCGTGCTCCTCGGTCGACTCGACGATGCGGGCCATGGTCTGCACCGTCACGACCGGGTAGTCGCCGACGCTGGTCTCACCGGAGAGCATGACGGCGTCCGCGCCGTCGAGGACGGCGTTGGCGACGTCGGAGGCCTCGGCGCGCGTGGGCACCGGGGCGTGGGTCATCGACTCGAGCATCTGCGTCGCGACGATGACGGGCTTCGCCATCCGGCGGCACATCTCGACAGCGCGCTTCTGCACGACCGGCACGGCCTCCAGCGGAAGCTCGACCGCGAGGTCACCGCGGGCGACCATGATGCCGTCGAACGCGTCGATGATCTCCTCGAGATTGTCCACCGCCTGCGGCTTCTCGATCTTGGCGATCACGGGGACCTTGCGTCCCTCCTCCGCCATGATCTCGTGCACGCGGGTGATGTCGGCGGCGTCGCGCACGAACGACAGCGCGATGAGGTCGGCGCCGGCCTGGA
>NZ_MKRU01000076.1:0-8242 GCF_001897985.1 Microbacterium sp. 69-7
TAGCTCGCATCAGCTATCGAAAGTGGAACTCGATGACCCCCAGGCCATCACGATCACCATAGGGTGTTGCGATCCCGCGAGGCAACGAAAAGGCGGGACGTTTGCATCTGACGTCCCGCCTTGCGCAGTTCATCTCGGGGGATTGCTCTGCGATCGTGATGGTCCCCAGACCGTTCACCCTCTCACCGTAGCCACACCCGATCCGAGAGGACGTCATGGCGTCCGGCGTGGCGTCGCGCAGCAACGCTCGCACCCTCCGCAGCCTGAGCGTTAGGCTCGCCGCATGGCCCACCTCGTGCTCACTGTCGTCGGCGACGATCGTGCCGGACTCGTCAGCGCTCTCGCCCGCACCATCGCCGATCATGGCGGTAACTGGGAGCAGAGCGAGCTCGCCGAACTCGCTGGCGCCTTCGCCGGCATCGTGCTCGTCGCGGTGCCCGACGACCAGCAGCAGGCCCTCACGAGCGCCCTCAGCGGCCTCGACGGGCTGCTGCGTGTGACGACGCACGACGCGCCGGCCGCGGCATCCGTCGATGCGCCTCACACCGTCTCGTTCACCGTCCTGGGCAACGACCGCCCGGGCATCGTCCGCGACGTCACCGCCGCCATCGCCGCCCACACGCTCAGCATCGACACCTTCCGCAGCCGCACCCTCGAGGCCCCCATGGCCGGCGGCACGCTGTTCGAGGCGACCGTCACCGTCAGCCTGCCGGCGGCGGCGGATGCCGAGACGCTCACCGCCGCACTCGAAGCCCTCGCCGGCGAGATCCAGGTCGACCTCACCGTCGCCTGAGTCGAACGCGCGTCTGCGTGAGCAGTCGTCAGTGCAACGCCAGCGGGAGGACGGCGAGCGCCACCGTGAGCGGGGCGACGACCAGACCCAAGAGGATGTAGCGCTTCCAGGGCACATCGACGCCGACGGCGTGCAGACGCTCGTGCCAGAGCAGGGTCGCCAGTGACGCCCACGGCGTGATCAGCGGACCCGCGTTGACGCCGATGAGCAGAGCGGCGAGCCGCACGGGGGAGCCTGCGGCGGATTCGAGAGCAAGGTAGGCCGGCAGGTTGTTCACCACGTTCGCGCCCAGCATGCCGACCCCGGCGACCTGCCAGAGCGAGACGAAGTCTTCTCCCGAACCGGTCGCCGCGGCGAGGAGGGCGCCCGACCCGAGAGCCTCGGCCGCACCGACCGCGAGGAACAGGCCGGACGCGAAAACGACGAGCTGCCACGGCACGAGCGCCCAGCGCAGGGCCGTCGGCGAGCGCCATGCGAAGACGATCGTGAGCACGACGGCGGCACCCAATGCCGGCATCCACGGTGCGATGCCGATGACCAGCAGCGGCATCATGACGACGAGGACGACGGCGGAGATCCGCAGAAGCACGGGGTCGGACACCCGCGGGGGACGGGCGGGGGTGAAGCGACCCCGCAGGCCACGTCGGTTCGTGAGCCACAGCAGGATCACCGTGACGACCGTCGCGATGATCGCCGACGGTCCCAGAAGGCCCAGGAAGCCGAGCGCGTCGAGATCGCCGAGCCGATGCGCGGCGAGCAGGTTGGTGAGGTTGGACACCGGCAGGAACAGCGACGCGGTATTGGCCAGCCACACGGTCGCGAATGCGAAGGGCATCGGCGAGAGCCCATTGGCGCGGGCGACCGCGACGACCACCGGCGTCAAGAGCACAGCCGTGGTGTCCAACGACAGGAACGCCGTCACGACGGCGGCGAACGCCACCACCATGAGCCACAGCACGATCACCCGTCCGCGCGAGAGGCGCGCCAGGCGCGCTGCGGCGGCGTCGAACACACCGGCGCGCGCCGCGAGCTCCGCGACGATCGTCACGGCGACGACGAACAGAAGGATCGGCCACACGCGGTCGCCGATCTCCAGCGCCGCGTCCACCGGCAGAACTCCGAACACGACGGCTGCGCCGCCCAGGAGCAGCAGCACCGCTCCGATCACGGCAAGCAACACGGCATCCATCATGGACCCTCATCGACCAGTCCCGGGCGGCGATAGACTGCACACATGGAACTGAGCCGGATCACCGCCTTCGCGACCGGCGCGCGCACGCCCGGCGTACGAACGATCTGGGCCTGAGCGGGCGGGGCGCACGGCGCCCGAAGCTGAGCATCCCATCCGATCCCTCTTCTGGAGACCTTCCCTTGACCGATGTCTCACCCGCGGCGGACGTGACCTATCCCGCCGACGGCTCCGCCCTGTTTTCCGACCGTTCCGTCGTCGCTCTGCGCGTCAACGGCGACCTGAAGGACCTCTCCACCGTCGTCACGGCCGATGACGCGGTCGAGCCCGTGCTGGTCGACAGCGCCGACGGTCTGTCGATCCTGCGCCACTCCACCGCGCACGTCATGGCCCAGGCCGTGCAGCGCATCAAGCCGCAGTCGAACCTCGGCATCGGCCCCCCGATCACCGACGGCTTCTACTTCGACTTCGGCAACGTCGACCCGTTCACGCCCGAAGACCTCAAGGCCATCAAGAAGGAGATGGAGCGCATCGTCCGCGAGAATCAGCGCTTCGTCCGCCGCGTGGTCGACGAGACCGAGGCGCGAGAGCTCATGGCCGGCGAGCCGTTCAAGCTCGAGCTCATCTCGCTCGCCGGCGGCCCGGGCTCGGGCGCCAACGCCGCCGAGGGCGCGTCCGCCGAGATCGGCGCGGGCGAGCTCACGGTCTACGAGAACGTGAACCGCGAGGGCGAGGTGGTCTGGCGCGACCTCTGCCGCGGGCCCCACGTTCCCGGCACCCGCTACGTCGCGAACGGATGGGACCTCACCCGAGTGGCCGGCGCCTACTGGCGCGGCAGCGAGAAGAACCCGCAGCTGCAGCGCATCTACGGCACCGCCTGGCCCACCAAGGACGAGCTGCGCGCCTACCAGCAGCGCCTCGAAGAGGCCGCCAAGCGCGATCACCGCAAGCTGGGCAAGGAACTCGACCTCTTCTCGTTTCCCGACGAGATCGGCCCCGGACTCAGCGTGTTCCACCCCAAGGGCGGCATCATCCGCTACGAGATCGAGCGTTACATGCGCGAGCGTCTACTCGCCAGCGGCTACGAGGTCGTGAACACGCCGCACATCACCAAGGGCGACCTGTTCATGACGAGCGGCCACCTGCAGTGGTACGCAGACGGCATGTACCCGCCGATGGTGCTCGACGAGGTCGTGGATGCCGACGGTCACGTCAGCCGCGAGGGCCAGGAGTACTACCTGAAGCCCATGAACTGCCCGTTCCACAACCTGATCTTCCGCTCGCGCGGCCGCTCGTACCGCGAGCTGCCGCTGCGCCTGAGCGAGTTCGGATCCGTCTACCGCTACGAGAAGAGCGGCACCCTCTCCGGCCTCACGCGCGTGCGCGGGATGACCCAGGACGACACCCACATCTACGTCACGGCCGACCAGGTCAAGGGTGAGCTCACCCACAGCCTCGACTTCGTGCTGCAGACGCTGCGCGACTACGGCCTCAACGACTTCTACCTCGAGCTCTCGACGAAGGAAGACGGCAACCCGAAGTTCATCGGGGCCGACGAGCTCTGGACCGAGGCGACCGAGACGCTGCGCGAGGTGGCCGAGGCATCCGGGCTCGAGCTCGTGCCCGACCCGGGCGGCGCCGCCTTCTACGGACCGAAGATCTCCGTGCAGGCGCGCGACGCGATCGGCCGCACCTGGCAGATGTCGACCATCCAGCTCGACTTCAACCAGCCCGAGCGTTTCGAGCTCGAGTACACCGGCCCCGACGGCGAGAAGCACCGCCCCGTGATGATCCACCGTGCTCTGTTCGGCTCGGTGGAGCGCTTCTTCGCGATCCTGCTCGAGCACTACGCCGGCGCGTTCCCGGTGTGGCTGGCTCCCGTGCAGGTGGTCGGCATCCCCGTCGCGGACGACTTCGCCCCCTACCTCGACGAGATCGTCGCGCGCCTGCGGGCCGCGGGCGTGCGGGCCGAGGTGGACCACTCCGACGATCGGATGCCGAAGAAGATCCGCACCCACACCACGCAGAAGGTGCCGCTGCAGCTCATCGCGGGGGAGCAGGACCGCTCCGGTGGCACCGTCTCGTTCCGTTTCCGCGACGGGTCGCAGACCAACGGCATTCCGGTGGATGAGGCGATCGATAAGATCGTCGCCGCGATCTCGGGCAAGCTGCTCGTCAACACTGCGGAGGACCTGGCGTGAGAGGGCCCGGTCGGTGAGCGAGCCGGAGGCGAGTCGAAACGCCGACGCCGCCCTCGAGGACGCCGCGACGTTCGCGGCCGTCCCCGACGCCTTCCAGCGGCTCTGGACGCCGCACCGTATGGCCTACATCAACACGGGCGCCGATGCCCTCCGGGGCTCGGGCTGCCCGTTCTGCGCCGCGCCGCAGAAGTCGGATGCCGAGGGGCTCATCGTCCACCGCGGTGTCACGTCCTACGTGCTGCTGAACCTGTTCCCGTACAACTCGGGTCACATGCTGGTGTGCCCGTACCGCCACATCGCGACGTACGACCAGGCCACGCCGGAGGAGGTCGCCGAGATCGGCGCTCTCACACAGACCGGGATGCGGGTGCTCCGCGAGGTCTCGCGCTGCGACGGCTTCAACATCGGCATGAACCAGGGCGCGGTCGCCGGCGCGGGGGTCGACGAGCACCTGCACCAGCACATCGTTCCGCGGTGGAGCTCGGACGCGAACTTCTTCCCGATCATCGCGCGTACGAAGGCGCTGCCGCAGCTGCTCGGCGAGGTTCGCGAGGCCGTCGCGGCCGCCTGGCCGGCGGCGTGAGCCCGGGCGGTCCGGACGACGGCGCGGAGCCGTTCACGGTCGACGCGCGGCGCCTGCGCACGCTCCCGGCATCCACTGTGGAGTTGTGCGGAGACATCACCGCGTTCGACGCTCGCCGCGCCGAGGCAGAGACGCGCGAGCGTCAGGACCCGCTGTACTGGGTCGACCTCGAGGTGCCACGGGGATGGGTGCTCGTCGGCGACAACGGCCAGGGCGATGAGTGGTGGCTCGGTCCGCGTGGCGACGTCTGGTTCTTCGACCACGTCGACGGCGAACGGGCCGTGTCGCGCTTCGCGCCGATGCGCCTCTCGATCACGCAGTGGCTGATGGTGGGGCACGTGCTGCACGCGCTCGAGCAGTTCGACGAGGCGAATGATGCCGCCGTGGAGCGCACCCTCGCCGCACTGGATGCGATCTCGCCCGAGCTCGGTGTGCGCTGGCCATACGAGCTGGTCTGACCAGGCAGGGCGTTTCGACTCGCTGCGCTCGCTCAACGACCGGGGAAGGGCGCGAAGTCCCGGTCGTTGAGCGAGGCGCGCAGCGCCGAGTCGAAACGCCGAACCTCAGCGCACCCGGGTGACGGGGAACTGCAGCCGCGGATGGGCGTAGAACTCCTGCGCCTCGACCAGCTGCAGTTCGCGCTGCCCGGAGTCGAACGTCGTCTGCAGCAGGTCGTACACACTCGACACGGTCTTCGCCAGCGCATCTGCGGCGTCGCCGCTCGCACGATAGTGGGCCGTGAACAACGCCGCCGTGACGTCGCCCGACCCGTTCGCCTTCATGGGGATGCGCGGCGTCTGCACGATCCACGCGCCGTCATCGGTCACGGCAAGCATCTCGATCGTGCCTTCGGGGGCATCCGGACGCTCGACCGACGTGACGAGCACGGTGCGCGGGCCCATCGCGCGCGCGGCATCCGCCGACGCGAGCGTCGAGGCGAGGTCCGTCGGCTCGGTTTCCGTGAGGAAGCCGAGCTCGAACTGGTTGGGCGTGATGATGTCGGCCGCCGGCACGACGCGATCGCGGAGCAGCACGGGGATCGCCGGAGCGACGAAGCACCCACTCTTGGCGTTGCCCATCACGGGATCGCAGGAGTACACCGCCGCAGGATTGGCCGCTTTCACGCGCGCCACCGCATCGAGGATGACGTCCGCGATGCCCTCCCCGCCCTGATAGCCGCTGAGCACGACGTCGATCTCCCCGAACACGCCCCGCTCCTCAATGCCCGTGATGACGTCGCGGACGTCGTCGGGGGCGATGAGCGGACCGCGCCAGGCGCCGTAACCGGTGTGGTTCGAGAAGTTCACGGTGTACACCGGCAGCACCTCGACGCCGATGCGCTGCAGCGGGAACACGGCGGCCGAGTTGCCGACGTGACCGTACGCGACGGCGGACTGGATGGAGAGGATCTTCATCGGGCGATCATCCTGCTTTCGAGGTCGCGGCTGCGGCGGGGATCGCCGCGGCCAGGTCGGTGGCCAGACGCGCGAGATCGGCGTCCGAGAGGTCGTGGACGGTGATGCGCAGATGGCGGGCGGCGCGCGCGCCTTCGAGCACGAACTCGTCGCCCGGACGCACGAGCCATCCGCGACGCATGAGCTGCTCGGATGCCGCGCGCGCCGGAACCGGCAGCGACACCCAGAGGCTCAGACCGTCGCCCGCGACCACCGGGACGCCCGCCGCGGTGAACGCCGCGGCGGCCGCGCGGTTGCGCGCGGCGTAGTGGGCGGATGCCGCTGCCACCGCCGCGACCGCATCCGGATCGGTGAGCTGTTCGAGCGCCACACGCTGGAGGAGGTGGCTGACCCACGTCGCGCCCGGATTGAGGCGCTCAGCGAGCCGCTCGGCCGTGTCGGGATCTGAGGCGACCACGGCGAGACACATGTCGGGCCCCAGGAACTTCGAGACGGACCGGATGAGCGCCCAGCGCCGATGCGACGCGGAGATCACCGAGTGAAAGGGCTGCGCCGACAGCATCGAGAAATGGTCGTCCTCGATGACGAGGACATACGGGTGGTCGGCCAGCAGTGTGCGCAGCGCCGCAGCGCGCTCGGCACTGAGGCTCGCCCCCGTGGGGTTCTGAGCGCGAGGAGTGAGCAGCACGGCGCGCACCCCGGCATCCAACGCGGCCTGGAGCCCGGCGACGGTCATGCCCTCATCGTCGACGGGGACGGCGATGGGGCGGTAACCGCCGAGGCGAACCGTGTTCAGGCTCGCGAGGAAGCACGGGTCCTCGAGAGCCACGGCATCGTCGCGCGTCAGCGTCTGGGCGAGCAGACGTTCGATCGCGTCGGAGGCGCCGCCCGTGATCGTGAGACGCAGCGCGCGGTCGTCTCCGACGGCGGCCCGCATCCACTCTTCGGACCACGCTGCCAGGTCGCGGTCGATGACGGGTTCGCCGTACAGCACCGGCCGACCCGCGATGCGACTGAGGGCTGGATGCAGATCGGGGATGAGTGCCGGGTCGGGGTTGCCCGCCGCGAGGTCGCGCAGCACCGTGCCGCGTGCGAAGCCTTCTTGCGCCACGGGGGTGCGTTCGGCGACGCGCGTGCCGGCGCGGCCGCGGGCCTCGACGAGCCCGGCCTGCGTCAGCAGACGATACGCGGACACGACGGTGTTGCGATTGACCCCCAGCTCGTCGGCGAGGGTTCGCACCGGAGGCAGTGCCGAGCCGGGCGCCAGCTCGCCGCGCTCGATCCTCTGTCGCACGCTGTCGGCGATATCGGTCGCGGTGGCCCCGGCGATGCGCAGCACGGAGGAGGCATCGGGGACGGCGTTCACGGTGATCAGTGTATGTGACAGGACATGCTACGTTTTGGCCTAGGCCAATAGCTACGGCATCCCGCTCCGCCGCCCCGAGCGACGTCCACACCCGAAGGAGAAACCCGTGTCCACTCCCGTCACCGGCTCGTCCCGCGTCAAGCGCGGACTCGCCGAAATGCTCAAGGGCGGCGTCATCATGGACGTCGTCACCCCCGATCAGGCGAAGATCGCCGAGGACGCCGGCGCCGTCGCCGTCATGGCCCTCGAGCGCGTGCCCGCCGACATCCGCGCCCAGGGCGGCGTGTCACGGATGAGCGATCCCGACATGATCGACGGCATCATCGAGGCCGTATCGATCCCCGTCATGGCGAAGGCGCGCATCGGCCACTTCGTCGAGGCTCAGGTGCTCCAGGAGCTCGGCGTGGACTACATCGACGAGTCCGAGGTGCTCTCACCGGCCGACTACGTGAACCACATCGACAAGTGGAACTTCACCGTTCCGTTCGTCTGCGGCGCCACCAACCTCGGCGAGGCGCTGCGACGTATCACCGAGGGGGCGGCGATGATCCGCTCCAAGGGGGAGGCGGGCACCGGCGACGTGTCGGAGGCCATGAAGCACATCCGCAAGATCCGCGGCGAGATCGCCGCGCTCGGGGCGCTGTCCCGCGACGAGCTGTACGTCGCGGCCAAGGAGCTGCAGGCACCGTACGAGC
>NZ_MKRU01000077.1:0-8127 GCF_001897985.1 Microbacterium sp. 69-7
CGTCACCGATGTCCTGAGACATGACAGCGCTGAAGGTCCACGTCCACCGAAGCCGAAGAAACGGCTTGCTAAGGTCAGTGCCGTCGTTGTCTCAAAATGGATGCAGGTGTCGATGTCGAGCTGGCTAGAAGCTCTCCCGGCGATGATCGCCGCGGGCGTAGTGCTATTCGTACCGGGGGGCCTCGTTGCCGCAGCGGCCGGCGCGCGCGGCTACCGGCTCTGGGCGGTCGCGACGCCGCTCTCGTTCACTCTGGCCGCGACCGCGGCCATACTCTTCTCCGCTCTAGGGATCTCTTTCACGATCGCCTCGTTCGGCGCGTTGAGCATTCTGGTGGCCGCCGCGACGTTCGCCGTACGAAGATGGATTCAGCGCAAGAGTTTCGCTGAAGTGCACCCCCTCCACGCGCCGACTGCGCTCGATCTGAGGCGACGGACGTGGGGAATGGCCGTAGCCGTGGGTGCGGGTCTTCTCATCGGATCAGTGATGATCGGAGGACGACTGCTCATCGCGATCGGCGCGCCGACCGAGATCGCGCAACTCTTCGACAACATTTTCCACCTGAACGCGACTGCGATCATCCACCAGACGGGAGTCGGATCCTCTCTCACGCTGGGAAATCTCACGCCGGCTTCAGCGGGCTTCTACCCTGCTGCGTTCCACGACATGGCTGCTCTGGTCATGGGCCTCGGCGTCGAGGACGTCGCTGTGGCCCTCAACGCCGTATCGATCCTTCTTGCTTGCTTGGTATGGCCCCTGTCGCTCACCTTCCTCACAACTCGTCTGTTCGGTATGCGGGCAGATGTTGTTGTGTTTACCGGGCTGGTCAGCGGCTCGCTCGCGGCGTTCCCGTTCCGTATGTTCTCGTTCGGGGTCCTCTACCCGTTCCTCGCAGGAATGGCGATGATCCCGGTCATCATCGCGCTCGTCGTAGAGCTGTTCGGGATGTCACGCTCGTCACGAACTTCGTTTCTGGGGATTTCTGTGACGCTGGCGGCGATCGGACCGGGTATCGCACTCACTCATCCAAGCGTCGTCATAGCTGCGACGGTGTTCACAGCTCCTTTCGCTGTCGACTTACTGCTCCGCGAATGCCGAAAAGCTCCACCAAGCGCTTGGGGTATCGCGCTCGGCAGCGCCTATCTGGTGGTCAGCGCTGCGCTTTTCGTCCTGATCCGTCCCGCTCTCGACACTGCTCCGTGGCAGCCCACAGAGGACTATCGCCAGGCGATTGGCTCGATAGTCAGCGTTTCCCCGGGGACGGGGGCGATGTCGTGGCTAGCGATCGTTCTCCTCTTGGCCGGACTTGCTGTAGCCGCACGTCACCCGCGACGATACTGGCCGACCGTAGGGACATTCGTGATCGCGGGAGCGATCTACTTCGGCGCGGCCGCTCTCGCCCATCCGGCGCTGCGTGACTTCGTATCTGGAGTCTGGTATCGCGATCCGGAACGAGCGGGCGCGCTGCTCGCCGTGGCGGCTTCGCCCGTCCTGGTCCTGGGAGCAGCGAGCATCGCAAGGCTTACTCGGCGCGGGCTCTCGCAACTCCGGGCAATGGGATCGGATGTGGCTATGCACGCGACGAGTATCACCGCCGTCGCCGCGCTCGGCATCGCATCCTCTCTTTTCGGACCCCTTCCACAAGCGCAGGACTGGGTTCGGCAGTCGTTCGGCCACGACGGCCAGGCTCTCCTCACCGACGACGAGCACGCGTTGCTGTTGAGGACGCGTGACCTCGTTCCGATTGATGGCGTCATCGTGGGCAATCCTCTGACGGGAGCCTCGCTAACGCCGGCATTCTCCGGGCGCGCCGCACTCGCGCCTCACGTTTTCGGACAACGAACGGATGCAGAGTCGTACCTTCTCCAACATTGGAGCCAAGCAGGAAGGGATCCTGCAGTGTGTCCGCTGATCGGCGAACTGAACGCCTACTGGGCGATCGACTTCGGGGATCAGGGAGTTTACCGCGGTCAAATCTCTGTGCTTCCCGGCACCGAAGATCTTGCAGCGATCGCCGGAAAACCAGGGTCAGGCGCAGCCATCACAGAGATCGCCCGGGTAGGCGACGCAGGCCTGTTCGAGGCCTCAGCGTGCATGCCCAGTCCATGAATGCCTGTCTTCTCTGGTGCCGCACGCGGCCCTGACTATATGAAACGATGGACGTGTGAAAGGCATTATTCTGGCGGGCGGCTCGGGCACCCGGCTGCATCCCATCACCCTCGGGGTCTCCAAGCAGCTGGTTCCCGTGTACGACAAACCGATGGTGTACTATCCGCTGTCAACGCTCATGCTCGCCGGCATTCGAGACATCCTCGTCGTAACGACCCCTCATGACGCTCCCTTCTTCGAGCGGCTCCTCGGAGACGGGTCCCAGTTCGGCGTGACGATCTCCTTCGCCCAGCAGCCATCCCCCGACGGACTCGCGCAGGCATTCACCATCGGAGCGGACTTCATCGGCGCCGACAAAGTAGCCCTCGTTCTCGGTGACAACCTGCTTTACGGCCCCGGACTGGGCACGCAGTTGAAGCGCTACACCGACGTCGACGGCGGTGCTGTCTTCGCATACTGGGTGGCCGAACCGTCCGCGTACGGAGTGGTCGAGTTCGATACCGAAGGCAGAGCGGTGTCTCTGGAGGAGAAGCCCGTCGCGCCACGGAGCAACTATGCAGTCCCGGGTCTCTACTTCTATGACAACGATGTTGTGGATATCGCGCGGAACCTGAAGCCTTCGGCTCGCGGCGAGTTCGAGATCACCGATATTAACAAGGCCTATCTCGATGCGGGAAAGCTCCAGGTTGAGGTGCTTCCCCGCGGAACCGCCTGGCTGGATACGGGCACATTCGATCAGATGACGGATGCTGCAGACTACGTGCGAACGATCGAGCGCCGCACCGGCTTGAAGATCGGGGTACCGGAGGAAGTCGCGTGGCGACAGGGATTCCTGTCCGACATCGAGTTGGCGCAGCGGGCGCAGAAGCTCGTGAAATCGGGCTACGGCACATACCTGCTGAACATTCTGGAACGAGGACTGTAATGGCGCGCAGATTATTGGTGACCGGTGGTGCCGGTTTCATCGGGTCGAACTTCGTCCATCACGTCATCGCGCACACGGACGATCACGTAACGGTGTTGGACAAGCTGACCTACGCCGGGAATCTGGCCTCGCTGGGAGGCTTGCCCGCAGACCGCTTCAGCTTCGTGGAGGGTGATATTGCGGACGCCGCGCTGGTCGACGGGCTGTTCGATGCGGCAGATGTGGTGGTGCATTACGCAGCCGAGTCACACAACGACAACAGCCTGAGTGATCCGCGTCCGTTCCTGGACACGAACATCATCGGCACGTACACGTTGCTGGAAGCGGCACGAAAGCACGGCACTCGTTTCCATCACATCTCCACCGACGAGGTCTACGGGGACCTCGAGCTGGATGATCCGGAACGGTTCACGGAGAGCACCCCCTACAACCCGTCTTCCCCGTACAGCAGCACTAAGGCGGGTTCGGATCTTCTTGTTAGGGCGTGGGTGCGGTCCTTCGGTGTGCAGGCAACGATCAGCAACTGTTCGAACAACTACGGCCCGTATCAGCATGTGGAGAAGTTCATCCCGCGCCAGATCACGAATCTGATCCGTGGGATCCGTCCCAAGCTGTACGGGGCGGGTGAGAACGTGCGCGATTGGATCCACGCCGAAGATCACTCCTCGGCCGTGCTCGCGATCCTGGAAAAGGGCGTCGTCGGGGAGACGTACCTCATCGGTGCGGATGGGGAGAAGGACAACAAGACCGTGGTCGAGCTGATCCTCAGCCTCATGGGGCAGCCCGCCAACGCCTACGACCACGTCACTGACCGCGCCGGCCATGACCTCAGGTACGCGATCGACTCCACGAAGCTGCGCACGGAGCTGGGCTGGACGCCGCAGTACCGGGACTTCGAGGCGGGGCTCGCGGCGACCATCGCGTGGTACCAGCAGAACGAGGCGTGGTGGGCGCCGGCGAAGGATGGCGTCGAAGCGTTCTACGCGTCGAAGGGGCAGTGACGGGGTGACCGAGTACGGCAAGCAGCTGAAGGTCACCGACACCCCGATCCCCGGCCTGGTCGTCTTCGATCTGCCGGTGCATGGGGATGCGCGGGGCTGGTTCAAGGAGAACTGGCAGCGGGAGAAGATGACCGCTCTCGGCCTACCCGATTTCGGGCCGGTGCAGAACAACATCTCCTTCAACGATGCTGTCGGCACTACCCGCGGCATCCACGCCGAACCGTGGGACAAGTGGGTATCGGTCGCGACGGGACGGATCTTCGGCGCCTGGGTGGATCTGCGCGAAGGCCCCACGTTCGGGGCCGTGTACACGACCGAACTGGACCCGTCGAAAGCGATCTTCGTTCCCCGCGGCGTCGGCAACTCCTACCAAACCCTCGAGCCCAACACCGCGTACACGTACCTCGTGAACGATCACTGGTCACCGACCGCGGAATACTCCTTCCTCAACCTCGCCGACGAAACCGCCGCCATCGACTGGCCCATCCCCCTGGACCAGGTGGAGATCAGTGAGAAGGACAAGAACCATCCCCGCCTCGCGGATGTGGTTCCGATCCCACCGAAGAAGATCCTCATCATCGGAGCGAACGGCCAGCTGGGAAGCGCGCTGCGCACCTCCTACGCTGGCGTGCGGCATGTCGAGTTCGCCGACCGATCATCCCTCAGTCTTTTGTCACCGGATCTGCTTTCCTCACGCAACTGGGGTGACTACGGCACCATCATCAACGCTGCCGCGTACACGAAGGTGGATGCCGCCGAGACGTCCGACGGCCGTCGAGTAGCATGGGCCACCAACGTCTCTGGTGTCGCACGCCTGGCGCAGATTGCGACGATGAACAAGATCACACTCGTCCATGTCTCGAGCGACTATGTCTTCGACGGCAGCCTCGAGCGCCCGTATCGCGAGGACGACCCCGTCTGTCCACTCGGCGTGTACGGCCAAACAAAAGCGGCGGGCGACGCGATCGTCTCGACTGTTCCGCAGCACTTCATCGTGCGGACGAGTTGGGTTGTCGGCGACGGGCACAATTTCGTCCGGACCATGACCTCCCTTGCGAGTCGCGGCGTCGATCCAACCGTGGTTGATGATCAGTTTGGCCGCCTTACCCCGGCGGCCGATATCGCACGCAGCATCCGCCATCTGCTGGAAAGCGGTGCGCCGTTTGGTATCTACAACGTCACCGGAGGAGGGGATGTCCTGTCTTGGGCCGAGATCGCGCGCCGCGTCTTCATGTCAGCCGGACATGACCCAGCGCGCGTAGCTGGAGTGACGACTGCCGCGTACTACGCATCAACGGACGGTGCGGTCTCACCCCGCCCGAGGAACAGCGTCCTCGATACGACGAAGATCGTGAGCACTGGGTTCACCCTCGGCGACGCCCTAATCTGACCGGAAGCGTGGAGAAGGGTCTCAACGGGCACGAATAAGGCGCCATGAGATCAGCAGCCCCGCGAGCATTTTGAACCCGACGCGAGTGGCTCGGGAGTTCGAGACATTGCCACCTTTGGATTCTCCCTCGCGGGCGTGGAAAGTGACGGGCGCCTCGACCAGCTTAAAGCCATTCTTGAGCGTGACGTCGAGGAAGTGAGCGTTGAACTCAAGGTTCACGCTGGGGTCGTAGTCACTCAGATGCTCGCGCAGGAAACGAGACCTGCAGAGTTTATAGGTCGTTCCCAGATCAGTGACGGTCCCGCGGCCCAAGTGCTTGAACTCCAAGAACTTCCCACCAATGAAATTGCCCCAGAACATAAACGTGGTGAGCTGCGTCGCCCTCTCCCGCAGCTGCTCTACGATACGGGTACCGTTCACAACGTCCCCGTGGGGGATGTACGCCAGCAGCTTCTCCAGGTCCGCTGCCCGGAACGTCATGTCCCCCTCGCACAGCGCAACAAGCTCCGTGTCCGTGTAAGTGGCGCCCTCACTGAGCGCCCTGTACACACACCGACCGTAGCCCGGTTGCGTTTCGACGACGACCGTCGCTCCCGCAGCGGCCGCTGCTGCCGCAGTGCCATCGGAGCTGTTGTTGTCAACGACGATGACCCGGCGTGAAAGCGGGCTGGCCAAGAAATCCGCGACCGCGTTAGCGATGCTCGCCTCATCGTTGTAAGCCGTGAGGACCACCGTGACTGCACTTCGATCCACATCGGCTACCGAGAGTTCGTGGCCGCGACGTCGCCTCCGATAGAAGAGGAGGAAGTCCGCCAGCACGAGAAGTGTGCCGAACGTAAGCGGGGCGCCAGAAAGCCAGACGACGTCGCGGAAGAATCCGTCCGCAACCGGGAAGACGATCCTGATCGGCAGATTGATAACCGATGCTACGGTGAACACGAACAGTCCGCCGCTCATCAGAATCGCACCCCACAGGGCGAGCGGCAAGGTTCGCGTGCCGGCTGCAACGAGGCGAGAATCGGGAGCGATAGACACTACTCTCCAGCTCCCGCGCTGTGCTCCGCCCGCAGACTGGGAGTCCAAAGCCGCGCGAAAGTTGATGTCATCACGCCACGATTCTACGTTGCGAGGCAGTTCACATAATACCGAGGTACGTCCACCACTCCGCGTGGCACGACGGGGCTGCAGCGAGGGTATGCGAGCCTGTTGGAATGAAACTCCGCCCGACTGCTCTACGCCTTGCTGTTCTCGCGGCCGTCGGCATCCTGACCGCGGGGCTCTTCACAGCCGCAGAGGTTGTCGTGACACCGAGCCTTCGAGCGACGGCGGCAGACCTCGGAGCGTTCAACCCCGAGCGGATCATCGACGACTCGGTGTTCTACAACGGCAACGCGATGAGCGCGGACCAAATCCAGGCATTCCTGGACCAGAAGATTGGGACGTGCCGCAACGGCAACTGTCTGAATGTGTTGACAGCAGGGATCTCCTCCCGAGGAGCCGTGTATTCGCAGACCACGGGCAACCTGATCTGCTCAGCGATTCAGGGCGGCAGCATGGCGGTGTCCGAGTTGATTTACCGCGTGCAGGTGGCTTGCGGGATATCTGCCAAGGTCATCCTCGTAACCCTGCAGAAAGAACAAGGGCTGGTCACGAGCAGGGCTCCGTCGGATTGGAACCTGAGCGCCGCGATGGGCGCGTCCTGTCCAGATACCGCCCCCTGTGACCCCGCTTTCGCCGGTGTGGGCCCGCAGATCCTCAAGGGAACCCAGCAGTTGAAGACATACAAGGCCGCCAACTTCGCGAAGCAGCCCGGCGCGAACTACATCGCATATAACCCCTCATCCTCCTGCGGAGGCTCCTCGCTGAACATCCGCAACTACGCGACCGCCGCACTGTACAACTACACGCCGTACCAACCGAACGCGGCTGCCCTTGCGGCAGGGTATGGGTTGGGTGACTCCTGTTCCAGCTATGGCAATCGCAACTTCTTCAACTACTTCACAGACTGGTTTGGATCGACGCTCGGGTACGACGTGCCCGACTACTTCTCCGGCGCGTACGCAGGAAACCAGAGTTGGCTCGGGTACCCCATTGAGGCGGTAACCTGCTCGGCGATCGGCTGTGTGCAGCAGTATGAGGGCGGTGCACTCGCTCGCAGTTCGGCTGGAGTCTTCGCTGTGTCGGCCGACTACTTGACGACTTGGCGCAACTACGGTCGCGAGTTCGGGCCGATCGGAATTCCTGTCTCCAGCGTGGTCTGCTCGGATATGCAGAACGCGTGCCGGCAGGAATTCTCGGGCGGCTGGCTCGTATCAAACGGAGACATCGGCATTAGATTCGTGGGCACCGATGCCCGTGCAGTGTGGGGGTACTGGGGTCGAGAGTACGGACCGCTGGGCCTTCCCATGACTGACGCGATATGCGAGTCCAATGGTATGTGCCGACAGGTTTTCCAGGGGGGTTGGATCGTCGCATCCGCAGCCGTCGGGATTCGAGTGGTTCCCAACGCAAGTGTAACGACATGGTCGAACTGGGGGCGCGAATACAATATCCTTGGCCAGCCGACCTCCGATCCGATGCCCACGAACTGGTCGAACTACACCCAACAGTTCCAGGGTGGAGTCATCACCGTCACCGCCGGACAAGGACGCCTGACTTCCGCGACCGACCCCTGGGTGGGCACAGCACTGGCTAACCCATGGCT
>NZ_MKRU01000078.1:0-8975 GCF_001897985.1 Microbacterium sp. 69-7
TATCTGTAGTCATGTGTGGTCGTACGTGGTTGTCAGCGTCGGATGTAGATCGTCCTTGGGTGGACACTCCCGCAGCAGTGTCAGTGACGGCGGCTACGGTGCGATCATGAGTGACCTCGGGCTGTTCGCGTTCCGCTGGGTGCCGACTTTCTCCGGTGTCGATGCCGGCGTGGTGTTCGATCGGACGCAGGGGACGATTCACCCCGGCGCGTGCGACTGGCTGCGTTCTCTGTCCGAGTCGGGCGCGTCTCCGAACACGGTGCGGAACTACGGTCTCCGTGTGGCGGGCTTCCTGAGTTGGTTGCCGGCGCAGGGGCTTCACTGGACTCAGGTGCGACCGTCCACGCTGGTGCAGTGGAAGAACCATCTGCTGATGACACCGGTGCCGCGAGGCTCCACGATCGCGACGCCTCGCAAGCCCGCGACGGTCGCCGCGTGGTTGGTCGCGTTGGTGGAGTTCTACAGGTGGGCCGCGCTTGAGGATCTCGTGCCCAGGGCCCTGGTCGCCCAGCTGACGGAGGATCAGTTGGTGCGCCCGGGGACGCGGGGCGGTGAGCACGGGCGGATCCGGAGTGTGATGACGAGATCGTTGAAGGTCCGAACGGTGCACGTGGAGACGGCGCCGTTGTGGTTGTCGGAGGAAGCTGAGCGGCGGGCTCTGCTCGAGTTGTCACTGCGGCCGCGGGACCGTTTTTTGGTGGATCTGCTCTACTTCACCGGGCTGCGCATCGGTGAAGCACTGTCGCTGTTTCGACAGGACCTGCATCTGCTCGCCGACAACAGCGCGCACGGCTGCCGGCTCCGCGGTCCCCATCTGCATGTCGTGCGGAACCGTTCCGTGAACGGCGCGCGGGCGAAGTCTCTGCGGACCGTTCCGGTGCCCGCGGAGCTGGCGTTGTCGTATCAGGAGACGTTGTCGGAACGTTTGAGGCTGCTCGGTGACGACGGGAGTCCGAACGCGATCGTGTCGCTGGAGGGCTCGACTGCGGGCCGGGCGTTGACCTACCCGACGGTGGTCGACCTGTTCCGCCGGTGGTCGAACCGTCTGGGGTTCTACGTGAGGCCACATCTGCTGCGGCACACGCGCGCCACGATCTGGTTGCGCGGGCTGGAGGGGCAGGCGGTGGACCTGGATGTCGTGCGGGTGCTGCTCGGGCACCGATCGTTGGCGTCGACGCTCATCTACACGCACGCCAGCGATGAGGCGCTGCGCGCTGCGGTCGTACGCACGACGATGGATTCGGAGGACCGATCGTGACGCTCATCGTCGAGACCGCGGAGGCACCAGGCAGCCAATCTGGAAGCGGTTGGCGGGATTTCCTGGCGGGGATGTTGAACGAGGAGTGGGTTGTTGGTGCGTGGGATGCGGCAACTGGGATCCTGACGGTCGATCCGTTCAACGAGCTCAACGATTTCCGTGCCTGCCGGCGGCCGGGTTGCGCGAATCCCGCTTCGCGCGTCGACTACTGCCCGCCATGCCAGCGGCGGGCCAGACATGCGGGCGTGAGCGTTGAGGAGTATGCCCGCACGCACCCGAAGGTGAGCTTGGATGCGAGGAGGACGACCCGCGGCTTCGAGCTCTGCGGCATATCCGATGAGGCGGGCGTCCGCTGCGGGCGGGCGATGACCACGCGGGGTCTGTGCCCCACGCACTACGACCTGTTCGCGAAACGCTGCAAGCAGTCGGACGCCGCGCTCACCGATCACCGTCTGGAGGCATTCGTCGCCGATCGGGTGGGGAAGGTCGTGTTCCCGTCAGTCCCGTGCCCAATTGCGTCGTGCGGCAGGATCCTGTCGCACAGCATCAGCAGCGGCCTTTGCGACTATCACGACTCGGGACTGCGGGCGGCGCGCCGCAAGCAGCCTGCCCTCACGGTCGAGGACTTCATGGGCTCGAACGTGGTGCTGGAGCGTCACCAGCTCGCGCTCGGGTCGCTGAGCGAGCCGTTGCGCACGGAGCTGCTGTTCGTCATCCAGCAGTATGCCGATCGCGGCGTGGGCCGGGTGATGATCAGCAAGCTGCGGCCGTTCATCAACGACGTCGCCGCCGATCGGCACACCGACCTGTTGGAGTGCTTCCGGTCGCATGAGCACTCCGTCCGGTTGAAGGGTCTGCGCGCGGTCGGGATCCTGCTGCTGGAGAAGGCGCACCGTCAATTCGAGGGATACGACTCGCTCCGCGGCGATCTGATCTTCCTCCAGGACCTGCCGCTGCGGGAGACCCAGTCGGCACGGAACCCGGATCTCGGCGGCACCCCGCTGGATATTCGGAAGCTCACGCAGCCGTGGCTGGCGGACGCGTTCCGCACCTGGCTGGGTGCGACGTTGGAACCGCGTGGGGCAGTCCGGAAGTGTTTCGACGTCTGCGCCGAGGCATCCCAGGTGATGGCCGCTCGCCGGTCCGACGCGGGCACGGATCCGACGCGACTGTCCTACGAGGACATGGCGGCGATCATCGCACGGTTCGAGCAGCGCTGGTCGGCGCAGGGGATCAAGTTCACCTACTCGGTCTGGTGGGAACTCTGCCGGCTGGCACGACGGTTCGGCGTCTGGGATGAGATCCCGGAGAGCTTCGCGCAGAACTACGCCGCGCAGAAACGCCGCACCCTGCGGGGGAAAGGCGACCAGAAGGTCGAAAGCGATCGGGTGACCCCTGCCGCGGTCGTCGCGCATCTGCGAAGCCACACCGACCAGCTCGACATCGGTCGCCATTCCGACATGTATCGGTGCGTGCTCGAACTGCTCATGGAGACCGGCCGCCGACCGGCAGAGATCGCGACCTTGCGCACCGACTGTCTCGTTCAGGATCGGCACGGCGGCTGGCTGCTGCGATACACGGCGCACAAGACCGGCGGCGCGACCAAGGAACTCCCCGTCGAGACACCCGTCGTCGAGTCGATCCGGCGGTGGGAGCGCATCCGCACCGAGCGAGGCATCAGATCGTCGTACCTGTTCCCGAGCGGGAGGCGCCGGCTGCAGGACGAGAACATCCCGCCGATCGGGGAACGCTACCTGGGCAAGATCCTGCACAAGTTCGCAGCGAACCTTCCCCAGGTCCCCGGGCCGGTGACGGACGCTGACGGGCACCCGGTCGACTTCGACCTGACCACGGTGCAGCCCTACGACTTCCGCCGCGCCTACGCGCAACGTCACGCGGACAACGGGACAGACCCGGACGTGTTGCGGCAGCTCATGGACCACGTCTCGTTGAGCACCACGATGGGCTACTACCAGGTCAGTTCGAAACGTCGCCGGAAGGCCGTCAACACGCTCGCCCCGCTTGCGCACGATCGTCACGGCCGACAGGTCGGCATCGCGAACGGGCGTATGCAGCTGAAGATCACACCGGTCCCTTACGGCGACTGCGCGGAGCCGAGCAATGTCGCCGCTGGCGGTACCGCGTGTCAGCTGCGGTATCAGTGCGCGGGCTGTGGGTTCTTCCGCCCCAACCCTTCACACATCCCAGAGATCGAGAAGGAGATCGTGAAGCTGAAGTCGCAGTTGCGGATCGCGGAGGCCTCCGACACCGCCGGCTACTTGCTGGACGCGCAGCGCGGCCTGATCGCCGACTACGAGAAGGTGCTCACCACCATGCGGGAACGTCTCGAACAGCTCCCACAGGACCAGCGGCGTGAGATCTCCACCATGTCCGAGGTGATGAGACGCGCCCGCAGCGCTGCCCTCGCCGGGAAACACATCGAGCTGAGGGAGATATGACGACGACGATGCCCACCCCACCCCGAGGAAACTCCGCTGCGTTGGCCCAGGCGCGGGCCGAGGCCAGCGCCCGCAAGCACCGTGATGTCGCCGCGACTCTGCACGCGGCCGCAGCACACGGCCAGGCGCTCACGGTCTCGACTCTCGCGGCCGCGGCCGGCGTGAGCCGGCAGTTCCTCTACAGCCGCCCCGATCTCATGGAGGGCCTACGTCGGCATCAGGAACGACATCCAGCCGCAGGCGACCGCCCCCTCCACGCGGCACGCGCCGCGGACCTGGTGAACGCGCAGAACACGATCAAACGACTCAAGGGTGAAGCCCGCGAGTTGAACCGGAGGCTCGAGTCGGGGCTTGCCGCGCAGATCGAGCTCCGGGATGAGAAGCGACTGCGTGAGCTCTATGAGCACCGCGGCCATGAGATCGAACGACTCCTCGGCCAGAACGCCGACCTGCTCCGCACCGTTTCCCAACTGCGCGAACAAGTCCGCAGTCTCGAGGACGATCTCGCGGTGGAACGCACCGCCATCCGCGAACTCATGGGGCAACCAGCCAACGTCACCAGCATCCGATTCAGTGACCGATGAGGTAACGGCGGAGCGGGACACCCCTTGCGATGGTGTCCCGCTCCGCCGTCACTGGCTCGGCTATCGGGTGAGCGCGACGCTCTTCCCCGTCACTTCAGTCCCGAAGGTGATTGTCTGGTTGAGGCCGCTGTATCCGGACATGCAGGGGTTGTTGCCTGCGTAGGACCAGCAGAGCTTCGCTCGATAGTTGTTGCTCTTGAAGTTGCCCCGGTTGGGCCAGGTTCCGCTGGCGCCGGTACCGTCAAATCCGTACCACAGGTGCGGTGACAGGTAGCCCTGCCAGCAGGCCCGGTCACCGCTGCAGTTCGGCACCACGCCGAACGGCTGCACTAGCGACGGTGCAGCATCAATCGCCACGAACTCGCCGGTTGCGGGGTCCACCGTCAGGATTGCCGGCTCACCGGACTCGAACAGATCCCTCTCAGCCTGCGTGAAGCCACTCAGAGGGTCATCATCTACGGTCGCGTTGGCGGGAACCCCCGCCCACACGGACGCGATGACGAACAGGATCGCGGCAACCGCGGCGATGACGCGAGGGCGCACGGTCGTTGCCCTCGCGTCGGTGTGGGTCACGCTGCCCAACGGATCGACGAGGCGCGGTCGTTCATCGCGGCGCCGACGTTGCTGGAGTTCACGTAGTAACCGTAGGACGCGCCGCCGTAGTTGGTGTTCTCGAAAATCGCGGTCTTGCAGTTCGAGTACGACCGGAACGACGTGATCCGGTTGTCCCAGCCGATACCGGCGAGGCTCGTGTAGCCGTGGGCGTAGCCGTAGCAGCCGTTCTGGGTGACGCTCGCTGCGTACGAGGCGCCGCCGTAGTTATTGTGCTCGTAGAAGATGCCGATCACGGTGCTTGCCAGCGGCGCGACATCGGAGCGAGCACTGCTGGAGTCGTTGACGAGTTCGTCGCTGACTTCGAGCGCCCCGTCGGGCGTGGACAGGACGATGCCGTATGCCTCGTACACGGCGTCTGCAAGGTTGGCGTCGGCGTCGACGCACAGGGACTTCCCGGTGTCGAGCTCCTGCCAACAGCTCTGAGTGCGGTCGATGGTGTCGGCAGTTGCCGCGGGCGCCGTGATGGCGGCGGCTCCGATCATGAGCAGCGATGCGGCGAGGGCGGCGAGGGGACGTTTCATGATGTTGGTCTGTTCCCTTCGGATCGATGATCTTCGTTCAGAGCCTTGCGACGATCGCTGCTCACACGCCAGACCTCGACGAATACTGAGACCCTTTGGTCCGAACGGACAGTCGCCCCGGCCGACCCACACGGTGGGGGAACATGGGGTACGAGAAGAGTCGTGTGTCGGAGGGAGACGCAGGTGGCGGAGCCCGCGCGCGCGTCCCCGGATCGGCAAGATTTCGCATCGGCCGATCATGTCGAAGACGATGTGCCACTGCTGCGACGACTGCGCGATGGAGACGACACCGCTCTGAGCGAACTCCATGACCGCCACGTCCGGGCGGTGTATCTGCTCGCGCGGAGCAAGGTTGACTCCGCGTCAGACGCCGAGGAAGTGACCCAAGACGCGTTTCTGCTGTTGTGGCGCAAGTGCCGTCGTATTGACCTAACCGGCACCTCTTGCCTGCCGTGGTTGCTGACCACTGCCAACTACCTTGCCCTCAACGTTCAGCGGGCAAGTAGGCGTCTGACGCAGCGGGTCACGACTGCGCTGAGTGAAGACGACCTCACCTCCCCGCGCGAGGTGGACGCCGAAGCAGCGCGGAACATGGAACTCGAACAGGTCGTAAGGATCGTTGCGGCCCTTCCGCAGATCGACCAAGACGTATTTCGGCTCTGCGTTGTCGAGGGACTCAGCTACAAGCAGGCCGCGTACCAGCTCCGCACCAGTCACTCGGCTGTACGGAACCGCCTGTCCCGGGTGCGCGGAGCGTTGAGGAAGCAGATAGACCAATGACTATTGACGAGCCGAACTACGACCGGATGCGCGACAACCTGATGCGCGAGGTCCGGCGACGTAGCAACCGGAGCCGGTCTCGCAAGCGGGTCAGCATCTTCATCGGCGCCGGTGTGCTTGTCGCTGCCACCACGGGTGGGGCGCTGATCGCCCTTGCATCCGCGGAGCTGCGGCACAACTCCGCGTACTGCTACGAGTCGCCCTCGTTGCAGAGCCGCGCGCAGCAGGTCGGCGATCCGTCGCCGGTCGGAGACGACCGGGTTGCCCGCGCCATCGACTTGTGTGAGTCCGTATGGCGTATCGGCGTACTCGGTGGTGAGAATGACGGACCGCCCCCCAACGATGGGCGGATCCATCTCGTTCCGGAGCTGTTTGTCTGCTCCCAGCGTGACGGGACACTCGCGGTCTTCCCGGAGGAGGATGGCGTGGCGTGCAGCGATCTCGGCCTGGAGCCACCCCGGTGACAATCACGCCGATCCGGGCGCTGCCCACGGCGCCGCGGCTACCCGGTCGGCACAGGCGCATGGGATGGATAGCGCCGTGCGCCGTCGGGGTGATCGTCGCGACGACATACGTTGTCTACGCAGCATGGCAGTGGTCGCAGTTCACCGTGAAGTCCTGGGACCTGAGCATCTTCGCCCAGCTGCTCGACAACTACGCCCGGATGCAACCGCCCATCGTGAACATCAAAGGCGACGGATACAACCTCCTCGGCGATCACTTCCACCCCCTCCTCGCTCTGATCGCACCCGTCTACGCGATCGCGCCCCACGCGTTCACACTGCTCGCCGTTCAAGCGGTGTGTTTCGCGATCGCTGCCGCGATGTTCACCCGCACCGCGACCCGCAGCCTCGGCACCGTCGCGGGCGGCGTGCTCCTCGGACTCGCGTTCGGCTTCAGCTGGGGTCTGCAATACGCCGCCGAAGCACAGTTCCACGAGATCGCCCTCGCCGTCCCCCTGCTGACCTGTTCGCTCAGCGCACTGCTCGAGCGCCGCGATCTCGCTACCGTGCTGTGGGCGGCCCCCCTGGTCTTCGTCAAGGAAGACCTCGGCCTCACCGTCGCCATCATCGGTCTGCTTGTCGCTTACCGCTCGCGCAAGCCGCTTGGGCTCTGGCTCGCGGTCTGGGGCGTGGGCTGGTTCGCGATCGCGGTGTTCATCGTGCTCCCACTCCTTAACCCCCAGGGTTCCTGGGCGTACGCGAGCAACGCCAACCCGCTGACACTCCTTGCCGACCCTGGCGGGCTCTTCCACCCATCGAAAGGGCTCACGCTCGCCCTGATCCTGGTGATCAGCGGCGGGCTCATCCTCCGGTCACCGATCGCGCTCGTCCTCCTGCCGACCCTCGCGTGGCGTTTCCTCTCAAGCAACCATGGCTACTGGGGGCCAAGCTGGCATTACAGCGCCGTCCTCATGCCGATCGTGTTCGTCGCACTCCTGGATGCCATCAACCGCGGACCCACCTCCCGGTGGACCTGGCTTCGCAGCTACAGCCGCCACGGCGCCGCGATCGCCGTCACAGCAGCAACAGTGCTCCTACCCACACTCCCGCTATGGTCGCTTCTCTCACCCAACTCGTGGGATCAGCCCGACCGGGCTGACGCAGCGACCACAATCCTTGAGGCGATTCCTGCTGGCTCCTCGGTTGAGACCGACATTGGCCTAATGTCATACCTCGTCGACGACCACGACGTCTACTGGCTCGGAAACTCCAACCCCACCCCGGACTGCATCCTCATCGACCGGATAGCCGGAGGCACACCACACGAGTGGGGCAGCGCTCTTGAGGTCGCTACCCGACTCCATCCAGGCGCCACCTACCGCCCCATCGCCAAGCACAGCGGGTACGAGCTCGCCTGCCAGTAGCTGACGTCGATTACATGCCGCTCCCGCACAATCTTGCTTCACCCCCTTGACAACACCCAGATAAGACTGGTGACCGGGCCGGGGACGGCGCCGACCGTGCGACCGAGGGCAGCGGCGTGGTGGGCGGTGGTGAGCGACCCGGATCGCACGCCGGCCTCGACGACGACCGTCGCGGCGGTGGTCGCGGCGATCAGTCGGTTGCGAGCGAGGAAGCGCCAGCGGGTGGGTGCGGAGCCGGGGGCGACCTCACTGGCGACCACGCCGCCGCGGTCGGCGATCCGGGCGATCAGCTCGCTGTTCCCCGCGGGGTAGGGGCGGTCGGCCCCACCGGCGAGCCAGGCGATGGTGGACCCGCCCGCGGCGAGGGCTGCGCGGTGTGCGGCGGCGTCGATGCCGTAGGCGGCTCCGCTGACGATGACGATGCCGCGACGGGCGAGATCGGCGGCGATCTCGGCAGTCACGTGCTCTCCGTAGCTGGTGGCTGCGCGAGCGCCGATCACAGCGATCCGTTCGGGCAGGTCGCGGGTGAGCGGGGCGAGGGTGCCACGCGCCCAGATGATGTGCGGAGCGGCGTCGCCGAGGTCGCTCAGGCCGGGGATGGTGGCCGGGTCGATCAGGGTGATGCCGTGGCGGGCGGCGGTCTCGAGCGCCTGGTCGATGAGGCGGGCGTTGTGGCGGGGCAGCCAGCGGGCGGCGGCTTGTGTGGCCTCGTCGACGTCGATGTCTGCTGCGGCGAGTGCGGCGAGGAGGGCGTCGCGGCCCGCGATGAGCGCCTCGAGCGCGGCGGTGTGGCCGGCGTGGCGGGTGAGGGTGCCGGCGGTGGTGTCGCCGGGCTCCGTGATGGTCGACCAGGCGGCGCGGGCCTCGAGGGCGGTGGCGGTGGTGAGTGTG
>NZ_MKRU01000078.1:9054-12287 GCF_001897985.1 Microbacterium sp. 69-7
CGAGCGCAGAGGGCGGGCGCCCGCCGGGGTGGCGACGAGCGCCCATCTTTCCTATTCGGCCTCGGCGGTGCGGGCGAGGGTGTCGATGATCAGGGTTCCGTCGTGGGTGGGGGCGGTGACGGTCGAGATCAGGGCGAAGCCGCGGCGTCCGTAGTCTTCGAGATCCTGTGCCCGGTAGGCCATGTTGTTGTTGCTGGCCGAGTAGCCCTCTTCGCTGTCGTAGATCCGGGTGGAGATCGTTTCGTAGGCGACCTGGGTGGTGGTCATGGGTTCCTCCTAGTGACTGTGTTGTGTATCTGACATACACAACAATAGCGCTCGTCGCCGACATTGGCGAGACACCGGGATAGGGGTGCTGCTCATATAGGCCGGCGTCGGCGACCTTCCCGGACATGGGGTACTGCCGGGTGGCCGGGTGGTTCCGCTCGCGCGTGTGTTCCGGTGGCCCTGGCGGGGCGCTGTGGCCCCGCCAGGGGCGGGTTAGGCCCGCTCGGTGCTGACGATCTCGACGTCGAAGCTCTCGTGCCCGTTGGCGCGGTACGCCGCGAGCACGTCATCGAAGTCGATGCCCTCGCGGGCGTTCTCGTCAGCGTCGTCCTCGGTGGTCGCACTGGTGGAGTAGGTGACCCGGACGGTCACGGTGACCTCGGCCTCCACTTCCCAGTCGCGGCATCGGGGCGTTCCGTTCATCGCCTCGGCGAGTCGGTCGTACTCCTGGCAGAAGTCGGCGTGATCGGCGATCCGGCCTGCCTTCTCCCAGAAGTCGATCAGCCGGGGGTCCGACCCGTCGGTGATCTGCGCGGTGCGCAGCCGCTCAATCTCCCGCTCGCGCTCTGCGACCTTCGCGCGCGCCAGCTCGAGCTCATCGTGAGCTCGAGCGAGCTCGCCCGCGAAAGCGCCGCGGCGGTCGGTGACCGGCGGGGTGCCGGGGAAGGTCAGCGGACCCTCCGCGATCCCGCTGGTCGGGGCGGTCATGATGTCAGTCATATCGTCCTCCCTTGAACGTGTTGTGTATCTGACATACACAACACTAGTAGGGGGGTCGGACATTCGCAACCCTCGGTCTCGCGCGGGCACCGCTGTCGATGCAGGGTGCCCGCGCGAGTGTTAGCGCATGCCGCTATCCACGCTGTCGGCCAGCCACGCGGCGGCGTTCATCATGTTGTGCGCGGCCTCGAGCTCGGCGTCGTTGCTGCCTCCCTCGGCTGCCGCGTTCAGGCTCGTGATGCCCTCGCGGACGTCGCGGACTTGCATGGTGAGGGTGCCGAACGCTGCGCGTGCGGCTTTTGCCATGAGGGCGCGCACACTGTGGGCGTCGATCGGCTGCGCGGTCAGCGCGAGGGCGAACGTTTCGGCGTCGCCGTACCCGGCGGCGATCACGGCATCCGCGATCTGCTGCGCGGACTCGGGCGCGCCCTGCACCAGGATCGAGTCGGGCGCGGATGGCCCGCGAAACGCTCCGGGCGCGTCGTGCCGCTCGGGGTCGCCGTCATACAGGGGCGGCCCGTCGTTGAGGTTCACGCGCAGCCATCCGGCATCCTGCGCGGTGTCGATCTGCACCACCGGCACGCCGTCGCGCTGGCCTCGGTAGTGGGTCACGGTGATGCCCTCGGCGGGCGTCAGCTGGTCGGTCATGGTGTCCTCCGTGAGGTCCGGGCCGCACCCTCCCGGGGAGGGTGCGGCGGTCAGGTCAGCGCGAGAACGCGAACTCGGGCAGGTGACCGGCGTCCACGAACGTCCGCACGATCTGCGACAGTCCGTGCTCGGAGTCGATCGCCAGCGCGCGACGCGCGTAGGCGTCGGCGTGGGTGGAGCGTCCCAGTGCCCAGGACAGCCACGCAGCGGCCGCCAGCGGCCCCACCGGCGCATCCTCAGGCGAGAGGGCCGCGACGTACCGGCAGGCCGTCAGAGCGGCGTCCAGGCGCTTCGCGTCCGGGCGCGGTCCCTCACCCCACATGACCCGCGCCAGGTGCGCCGGGTACTCCTCGCCCTGCTCCCACCCGATCTGCGCGTCCAGCGCGCTCTCACCGGCGGCGAAGCCGTGCGACCACTGCACCAGGGCGATATCGCGCGTTGCGGGCCGGTTCAGCATCGCCGACAGCAGCGCCACCGCGCCCGCGTCGAGGTCCGACCCATCCCAGGACAGCGCCTGCTCGATCGCGTCCAGCAGATCGCCGCCCGCCATCGCCAGCGCCACCGGCAGGTCGGTCGGCAGAGCCTCCGCGACCTGCGCCGCCAGCGCCTCGTCCACGGCGGGGAGCGCCGCCCCGGCGCGCTGGTCCGAAGCGGTCAGCATCGCCGCCAGGTGCGCGGGAGTCTCCGGCAGAGCCTCGGTCCCGTCCTCGCCGATTCGACCCCAGGCATCCCCGGCGACGTACAGCCGGTCGATCACCTGCATCCCGCACATGTCGGCCTGCGTGGTCATCGCCGAACCGATCGCCTCGGCCTGCTCGCGCTCGCCGTAGACGATCAGGGCGAAGCCGGTCGCGTTCTCGACCTTGACCAGCAGGCCCATCGCCACCGCCGCGAACGATCCGGCGTTCTCGGCGGCCGGAACATCGAAGCGCATCGCACCGATCGTGCGAGTGCCCGCAAACGGCACCGCGACGACCGACTCGCTCGGGCGGTATCCCAGCATCGCCGGGACTGCCGTGAGGAAGTCGCCGGCTCCGGTTGCCTTGTGAATGGTGGTCATCTCGTCCTCCTAGACGTGTTGTGTATCTGACATACACAACACTAGTCAATGCGGGGGACATTGGCAACCCCGAACGGCGCTCGCCGCAGGTAGCTGCCGAAACGTGCGGACGCCCCGCCGGTGTCCGTTCCGGCGGGGCATCCGTTCAGCGGCGGGCCGCTAGTCGTCCCACGATCGGCGCGGGGCGAAGCGGAATCGCTCGTCGCCTTCGTTGTGGGCGAGATCCTCGGCGCGGGCTCGGTACTCCTCGTCGCTGAGCCGGGAGCCGTGCCCGTTGGCCCAGGGGAGCGGGTCGCGGTCGCCCTCGGTTTCGCCCTCCCAGACCTCGCGAATGATGTGGTCGGCGGTGGCGTGCTCGTGCAGCGCGTCGAACAGCGCGGCCAGGGTGAACCCCTCGCCCATGTTGATCCGGTTGAGCACTTCTTCCGAGTTCCAGTAGCCGACCATCTGCGCGGCCTCGGTGATGACCTCGCGGTCGATCTCGACGGTGACAGTTGCCATGTCTCCTCCTTATGTTGTGTATCTGACACTGATAACT
>NZ_MKRU01000078.1:12367-14457 GCF_001897985.1 Microbacterium sp. 69-7
TGCGCCCGAGCTTGCGGGCGTCGTCCCGGCACGCGCGGCGGGCGTCGGCTTCCTCGGCGTCGATGCGCGAGGCGTGCAGCGCCTCGATGTGTTCCAGCTTCCCGGCGAACCCGTCGTGATCCGGCAGGCCCGCAACGGCCCACAGGCGCGCGCACAGCCCGAACCCCTCGTGCGAGAGCGGGGCGCGCTCCGCGGCCGCCAGCAGGCCGATCACGACCTCTACAGCGGTGCCCGGGCGGGTGTCCTGCCCGGCCGCGACCCTCTCGAGAATCTCGCGCGCGTGCGCCCGATAGACCGCCTCTACGCTCATCCGCTCGGCGGCGTCGCCACCGCTGAGCAGTGAGAACGAGTGATAGATCTCGTCTGCCCGCTCGGGGTGCCGGCTCGCCGCCTGCGCGATCTCGTCCTCGGCCCAGCCGATCCGGTCGAAGATCGCCCCGAAGCTCTGCTCGAAGTTCGCCAGGATCTCCGCTGCCGTGTCCGTCGTCGTGGTGCTCATCGCATCCTCCATATGTTGTGTATCTGACACACACAACATTAGGCGTAGCCTCCGACATTGGCGCGGACACGGGTGTAGGTTCCACGTGAAGATGGCATTTTCTATCGCAAGGTGGCCCACAGTTGGCCATTGGGCCAGGTCTCGTGGACGGATCGTGTGTGCGTTGGGTGATCTGGGGTAGCTGAATGGCGGGCGTGGCTGGGGACGGGGCCGGAGTGGGCTTGGTACCGCTGATTCCGGTGCATGATCCGGTGCAGCACAAGCTCTACAGCGACGAGCTCGTGTCGCTCTTGGAGGACGACGAGCGCCGCAAGCGGGTCTGGAATATCGCGCTGACTGGTGGGTACGGGAGCGGCAAGAGCAGTGTCCTCGCAGGGGTTCGTGAGCGTCTCGCATCTCGGGTAGTTGAGATCTCGCTGTCGTCGTTGAGCGATGTCGGGGTGCAGCCGTTCGATCGGCAGAGCAGTGAGCTGACGAACTACATTCAGAAGGAGATCGTCAAGCAGCTGTTGTACCGGGAGCGTCCGATCGCCGTGCCGGGATCTCGGTTCCGGCGGATCAGCCGGCTGCCCGTGCGCCGTGCTCTTGTGACTTCGGTGCTTGCTGGGGTGCTGGTGGCCGCGGTGTTCTGGGTGACTGGCTGGGGCGCCCCTCTTCAGCTTGCCCCGGATGCGGAGTGGTGGCAGCGTCCGACGATTCTGACTGCGATCGGGCTGCTGGCCGCGGCCGGCGCGTTCGTGACGCGGGTGCTGTTGTCGAACCGGGTGCGGATCGACAAGCTGGGCACGTCGGCGACGTCGGTCAGTCTGACCGGAGACGCAGACGGGAGCTATTTCGACGAGTATCTGGATGAGATCGTCTACTTCTTCGAGATGACCGGGCGCGACGTTGTGATCATCGAGGATCTGGATCGCTTCGAGGACCCAACGATTTATGCATCGCTGAGGGAGCTGAACACGCTCTTGAACTCCTCGGGTCAGCTCCGTAAGCGCCCGGTTCACTTCATCTACGCGGTGCGAGACAGCATCTTCGAGGATCTGGCGGAGGCGCGACGCGACCGGAACGGCACGGCGCTCGACCAGACGGAGGATGCGGATCCTGGGGTGTGGCAGGCGCGTCCAGTGTTGTCGGAGCCGGCGACTCAGCGGACGAAGTTCTTCGAGCTTGTCATCCCGATCGTGCCGTTCATCACGCACCGCTCGTCTGCGGACTTGCTGTCCGGCATGATGCGGGAGATCGATCCAGAGGTTTCCTTCGATGTGATCCGTGTGGTCGCCAAGCATGTGACGGACATGCGGCTTCTGCGGAATATCGCGAACGAGTATCGGGTGTTCAGAGCGCGGATTCTCGCGCCGGGGCTGCTGCGCGGCCTCACGCCCAGCGGGTTGTTCGCTGTCGTGGCGTACAAGAACACGCATCTGCAGGACTTCGAGCAGATCCGGGTGGGCGCGAGCGTTCTCGACACGATGTACCGGCGGTCGCGCCGGATCATCGCGGCGGGGTTGGCGACGCTCGCGGAGTCGTTGGCTGAGCTGGAGGCGTCGCAGGTTCCGCACACGGCGACGGTCGATCGTGCCGAGCAGCTGGGCGC
>NZ_MKRU01000079.1:0-9929 GCF_001897985.1 Microbacterium sp. 69-7
TACGCCGGCGCTGGCCGCTAAGGAGCACCCATCATGGCAAAGCTGATTCTCACGAACGAGGTTGCCGGGCTCGGAAGCGCCGGCGACGTCATCGAGGTCAAGAACGGGTACGCCCGCAACTACCTCATCCCTCAGGGCTTCGCTGTGGCGTGGACCCGCGGTGGCGAGAAGCAGGTGGCGTCGATCCGCGCCGCCCGCGAGTCGCGCGCGATCCACGACCACGAAGAGGCCGTCGCGCTCAAGGACACCCTCGAGTCGAACAAGGTCAAGCTGTCGGTCAAGGCCGGCAAGGAAGGCCGCCTCTTCGGTTCGGTCAAGACCGCCGACGTGGCCGACGCCGTCAAGGCTGCCGGTCTCGGCGAGCTCGACAAGCGCAAGATCCACATCACCGCGCCGATCAAGGCCGTCGGTGAGCACGAGGCGACCGTGCGTCTGCGCGACGACCTCACCGCTGTGATCACCCTCCAGGTGGTCGCCGCCAAGTAAGACCCGACGGCATCCGTCGTTTACGCCCTGACGGTGCGGGGGCCGGCGCCAGGCACGGTCGCCGGCCCCCGCCGCCGGGGGTCATTCGGTGCGGCTGCGGCGGCGTGCGGTGAGCATCACCCCCAGCGCGAGAGCGGCGAGCCCTGCCAGCAGCGGCAGCAGGTTGAGGATGCCGCCGGTCGTGGCGAGCGCCTTCACCGGGCCGCTCGCGGCCACCATGCCGGTGACCTCGGTGCCGCCGGTGGTCGACGTGCCGGGGTTGCCCGGGTTACCGGGGTTTCCGGGGTTTCCGGGGTTGCCGGGGTTGCCGGGGGTGCCGGTGGTCGGCCCCGTCGTCGTGGCATCGCCGACGATCGCGACGGCGTTGCCGCCGAGCGTGATCGGCGCGGTGATCGGCAGGCCGAGCTGCGTGCCGCCGAGGATGCTGCCGGGTCCACTGGTGGTGGAACCGCCCGTGGTCGTGCCGGAGGTGCCGGCGGGGGCCGTGGTGGTGGCCTTGGTGGTCTCGGCGTCGCCGAGGACCGAGATGGCGTTGCCGCCCACGGTCACCGGCACGGCGACGTTCACGACGCCCTGGGTGCCGCCCAGGATGCTGTCGGAGCCGCTCGTGGTGGGTGCGGGAGCCGCCGGTGCCGCCGGCGCCGCTGCGGGTGCCTCAGCCGGCTGCGAGGTCGCGGCATCCGTGCTCTCGGCGTCACCGAGGACGGAGACGGCGTTGCCGCCAAGCGTCACCGGGAGGACGACGTCGATGAGGGCCTGGGTGCCCGAGCCGGCGCCGTCGGAGCCGCTCGTCGACGCGTCAGCGCCGCCGACCGAGATCGACGGGGTCGAGGTCTGCGCGTCGGTGCTGGTGGCGTCGCCGAGCACCGAGATGCCGTTGCCGGCGACCGTGACGGGCACCGCGACGGAGATGAGCCCCTGGGTGCCCGACAGCAGACCGTCGTCACCCGTTGTCTCGGCCGCCTGGGCGACCGTTGCGCCGAAGAGCGTGATGCCTCCGGCCAGGAGCGTGCCCCACAGGGCGCGCGTGAGGTTGGTGTTCATGATGATTTCTCTCCTGAGAGTGTTGGGGGGTGTGCGCGCACAGCGCGCGGGATCGTGCCGCTCGGAAGGCGGCCAAACCCCCGTCAGTCAGGGGAGACGTCGGTGGCGAACACCGGCGCGGGGAGGGCAGAGTCGTCCTCCGGTCGGCGTCGCAGCACCCAGGCGCGGTGTGCAGCGAACAGACCGAAGGCGAGCACAGCGCCCGCGCCGAACGAGAATCCAGCTCCGCTGGAGAAGAACGAGATGGCGTCCAGGGTGGGACCGAGAAGTCCCCAGCCGCCGGGAGCGCCGGACCCGTTTCGGGCAAGAGCCCCCGCACCCGGAACGAACGAAGTGACAGCGGTGCCGAGCGACATCGCGGCCGCGTTCGCGGTCGTCGTGACACCGTGCATCGCCTGGTCCCAGGTCGCCGAGAGCACGGCCAGTGCCGCATCGGTCGGCTCGAGTGCGTCGGTGGACGGAGGGAGGGGGGATGCCGGGCCACCGACAGGGGGGACGACGACGCTCGTGATGGGGGTCACGAGTTCGCCGACGACCGGACGTGAGCTCACGGCGTCGGTGACGGGGGCCGCGGCATCCACGATGGGCTTCACCGCGCCGGTGACCGGCGCGAGAACGGGTGCGAGGGGGCTGACGATCTCGCCGACCGCCGAGCCGACGGGGGCGACGACCTGGCCGACCGGTGCGAGCGGCTCGAGGACGGGGGCGACGGAGTCGACGATGCCGCCCACCGGCGGAGCGGCCCTCTCGACGACGGGGGCGACGGTCTCGGCGACGGGAGAGAGGATCTCTGCGACCGGGTCGAGGACGGGTGTGGTCACCTTCGAGAGCGTGCTGGAGACACCGCCCACGAGGGAGCCGAGGGGATTGTCGGTGTCGTCGGCGGCGTGGGCCGACGGACCGGAGAAGAGCGAGATGGCGAACCAGGCGAACGCGGCTCCGACGCCGAGCGCGCCCAGCATCGCCCATCGCCGTGTCGACTCGGTGGTCGATCGTCCGCGGCGCAGCGGGGGGACTGCGATTGTTGCCATGTTCACCTCCCACGACGAGGTGTCGGGATGCCGGCGCACGCCGACACCCATGGAGTGCCTGGAACAGAGAAGATACGCAGATATATCACTCGTGTCCAGACCCCTGTCGCGAAACTTCCGACGCGCCGGGGCGGACGGCTCGACTTGACAAGGGCGCATTAATCCCCATGGTTGTCCCCAACCCTCACCCACGGCGTCAACCTTCAAGCGGTACTTCAACCACATTGCGCATCCACAGGTCGTGAATCTGAAAAAACCAGGTTAATAGCTATTTATAAAGGCGAATCTTGAGGTTGGTCGGCGTGTTTCCACAGGTACTGTGCACAGGGAGTCCGGCGTTTCGCGCAGATCATCCACAGAGTTATCCACAGGCCTGTTTGCGACTGTCGGAACCCGTGCCTAACGTGACGTGTGGTCTCGCGGCGGGACCGGTCATCGAGCGTGTGAAGGGGACTGCATGTCGATCGCGGACATCTCCGAGGATCGCTTCGGTGGACCCCTGGAGAGCCGCGGCCCCGAGCGCACGCCGCCGCACGACCTCCTCGCCGAGCAGAGCACACTGGGCGGCATGCTGCTGTCGAGCGACGCCGTCGCCGACGTCATCGAGGCGCTGCGCGGCACCGACTTCTACGTGCCGAAGCACGAGCTGATCTTCGAGGCGATCCTCTCGCTGTACTCGCACGGTGAGCCGACCGACGTGGTCGCCGTCACCGACGAGCTGATCAAGACCGGTGACCTGCAGCGCTCCGGCGGTGCCGACTATCTGCACTCGCTGACCTCGATCGTGCCGACGGCGGCCAACGCCGCCTACTACGCGTCGATCGTGCGCGAGCGGGCGTTGCTGCGAAGGCTGGTGGAGGCCGGCACCCGCATCGTGCAGATGGGCTACAACGGTCAGGGCGACGCGCTCGACCTCGTCAACAACGCGCAGGCAGAGATCTACTCGGTCACCGGCGCGGAGCAGGCCGAAGACTACGTGCCGCTGCAGATCGCGGTAGATGCCGCGGTCGAGGAGATCGAGGCGGCCCGCGGGCGTGACGGCCAGATGACCGGCATCCCGACCGGCTTCTCCGGGCTGGACCAGCTGACCAACGGTCTGCACCCTGGCCAGATGATCATCATCGCCGCGCGTCCCGCCATGGGTAAGTCGACGCTGGCGCTCGACTTCGCGCGGGCCGCGGCGATCAAGGCACAGATGCCGACGATCTTCTTCTCGCTGGAGATGGGTCGCAGTGAGATCGCGATGCGTCTGATGAGCGCCGAGGGCGCGATTCCCCTGCAGAGCATGCGCAAGGGCACGCTCGACTCCCGCGACTGGACGACGATCGCGGCGACCCGCGGTCGCATCAACGACGCGCCGCTCTATATCGACGACAGCCCGAACATGACGCTCGTGGAGATCCGCGCGAAGTGCCGCAAGCTCAAGCAGCGCGTGGGTCTGAAGATGGTGGTCATCGACTACCTGCAGCTGATGACGTCGGGCAAGCGGGTCGAGAGCCGTCAGCAGGAGGTCTCGGAGTTCTCGCGTGCGCTGAAGCTTCTGGCCAAGGAGCTGCAGGTGCCGGTGATCGCCCTGTCGCAGCTGAACCGTGGTCCTGAGCAGCGCGCCGACAAGAAGCCCGCCCTGAGCGACCTGCGTGAGTCGGGCTCGATCGAGCAGGATGCCGACATGGTGGTGCTGCTGCACCGCGAGGCCGCCTACGAGAAGGACAGCCCCCGCGCCGGCGAGGCCGACCTGATCGTCGCCAAGCACCGTAACGGCCCCACCGACACGATCACCGTCGCCTTCCAGGGCCACTTCTCGCGCTTCACGGATATGGCCCCGGGGGACTTCGGTTAGATGTAGGTTCCACGCCGAAATGACATATTCCACGGGTAGTTGGCAGGCACTTGGCATCCCTGCCATTTGCTGTGGACGATTGAGGGGTTCGGTGTGACTGATGCCAGCGAGACGGTGACCAGTCCACTGAGGCTCGAGTCGCTCGTTCCACGGTTCGTGAGCGACCAGCACGGCACTTATCGCGACGAGCTCGTCGACCTGCTCACCGACGACGATCGACGCGCGCGCGTATGGAATATCGCGTTGACCGGGGGGTACGGCAGCGGGAAGAGTAGCGTGCTCGCGGGCGTGCGAGACCAGCTCGGCAAGCGCGTGGTTGAGATCTCACTGTCGTCGCTCAGCGACGTCGGTGTTGAGCGTGGTGACGACCTCAACAACTACATCCAGAAGGAGATCGTCAAGCAGCTGCTCTATCGTGAGCGCCCCAGCCGCGTCCCGGGATCGAGGTTCAAGAGGATCAGCAGGCTGCCAGTAGGGCGAACGCTGGTTGCATCCGCGCTGGTCGCTGTCCTCATAGCACTCACCTTATGGATCACAGGTTGGGGAGCACCGTTCCAACTCGCCCCCGCCAACGAGGGCATGCGAGTCCCATTGCTGCTTTCTGCAGCGTTGATCGCCGGCGTGATCGCGTACGTGGTTATGGCGCTCCTGCACAACCGGATCCGAATCGACAAACTGGGAACCTCAGCGACGTCGGTGAGCCTGACCGCGGAGTCCGACGGTGGCAGCTACTTCGATGAGTACCTCGACGAGATCGTCTACTTCTTTGAAAAGACTCGTCGCGACATCGTGATCATTGAGGACCTGGACCGGTTCGAGGACCCGACAATCTACGCGTCTCTGCGTGAGCTCAACACCGTGCTCAACACGTCGCGACAACTTCGAAAGCGTCCGGTCCACTTCGTTTACGCTGTCCGGGACAGCATCTTCGAAGACCTTGAGGTGCCGCGCGATACGCCGGATGGCCCGGACGCAGCACCGGGCGTGTGGCAGGCCGACCGCGGACTGTCGGATGCGGCGACGCAGCGAACCAAGTTCTTCGAGCTCGTTGTCCCGATCGTGCCGTTCATCACACACCGCTCGTCTGCCGACCTCCTGTTCGATCTGGCCGCCGAGGTTGACTCGGCGATCTCCTTCGAGGCGGTCCGCGTGGTGGCGAAGCACGTGACAGATATGCGGCTTCTGCGCAACATCCTGAACGAGTTTCGGGTCTTCCACGCTCGTGTGCTGGCGGGCGGAAAGCTCGGCGGGCTCACCTCAAGCGGGTTGTTCGCGCTTGTTGCTTACAAGAACACCCATATGAAGCAGTTCGAGCTGATCCGGGTCGGATCAAGTGAGCTGGACGTGCTGTACCGACGCTCGCGAGAAATCATCGCGAGTGGGATGGATACTGCGTCGGCGACGCTCGCTGCGCTGCGTGAGCAGGGTACGCAGATTGCAGCGACTGATGCGCGCGCTGAGCAACTTGGCGCTGCGCTCCAAGATCTTGTCGAACGCTGGCTTCCACGGGTACATAGGCGTGGACACACTGCGACCTATCGAATTGGCGGAGCCGATTGGGCACCCGCCGCGCTCAGTACTGCCCGCTTCTGGGAAGCGGCAATCGACTCCGGCCACGCTCTGCAGGTCGTCGTGAATGGAGAGGTTCTTTTCGAGCTCACCGCTGACGAGATCGCTGCGGATCTGGGCGTGCCCGTCCCGGCGCGTTGGAGCGACCAAGTCGTCGCCGATACCGCGGCGGCTTCTGAGGATGCGCGCGCTGAGCTGCAGTGGTACCGCACGGCCGACTTCCAACAGTTGCTGATGCGACAGACGAGTGACTCTTCCTCGAGACTTATCCGCGGCACCGTCGACCCGCTTCTGCACGACCTCCTCGCAGAAGGGCTGATCGATAGGAACTTCGCACTCTACGCTTCCGAGTTTTACGGCGTCATTGCCTCTGCAGCCGCGATGACCTACGTGATCCAACACCTGCAAGCAGACACCCCGGATCACGACTACCCACTCGACGAGAAGGACGTCGACGCGGTGCTCGAGCTCGGCGGCCCGCGCGCGTTCGAATCGACCGGGCTGTTCAACATCGCGATCTACGACCAGCTGCTGGCGCGAGAAGACGGTCGGTTGGCGAAGAACATCGCCGCTCTCGCCGTTGCTGACCCCGCCGCCGTCGGCTTCATGCGCAGCTATTTGCAGCGTGGTCGGCTCCCAGCGACGCTCATCAGTCGCGTCGCAGCGCAGTGGGAGGGGGTCTTCAAGTTCATCGATACTGAAGGACCCGCCGTCGCGGCGGATCAGCTCGATCTCGTCGTCGCCGCCTTCGAGTCCTTGAATCCAGAGCTGGAGTACGAGGTACCCGACGACGTCAAGCGACTTCTCGCTGAGAACCCAGGGCGCCTCACGGAACTGAGTGCTGACGGTACGCCCCAGCGAGCGACTGCTGCGCTTACCCAACTCGGCGTCAGTCTCGCAGATATCCGAGCGCTCCCACCGGCCGCGCAGCGGTCTGTCGTGGTCGCGCGCCGTTACGAGGTAAATGCGCCGAACCTCGAGGTGGCAGTCGGCGGGGGCGACATCGCGCTCGATGCAATCATGCAACTCGAGGATCCGACGTTCGACCACGTTCTCGGGCACTTCGAGGCGTACCTGTCAAGCATCGACGCATCCCACCGCCCGAGTATCACCGACGTTGACATGGCAGTGGATGTGATGGAGGGCCGCGGAGCTTTCAAGGGCCGGCGCGGCAAGCGAGATCGCGCGGCGGATGCCCGCGGAGATGCTCATCCGAGACATCAATGCAGTGCCGGCGACGCTGCTTCCCGTTCTTGCTGAATCACACCGATTCCCCCTCACCTTCGCGAACGTCACGAACTACATCGCCGTACGCTCCCTGGACGCTCCTCTGATCGAGTACCTCGCTGCTTCGCCCACTCTCGCCGTCCCGCCAGAGACCGACGTGACCGCGCGCATCACTCTCGCCGCGCGCCTCGTCTCTGAGGATGAGCTCGATGTCGCCGCTCGTGTCACGCTTGCCGGACAGCTCGTAGACACGGTCCCAGCATCACGATCGATGGGGGATGAGGCGGATCTTGTCACGGCACTCATGAACGCAGGATTGCTCGACGACAGCGCTAGCACCTTCCAAGCTCTCGCCACCGCGCACGCACAGGAAGCATTTGTCGTGGAGTCTCAGACGGCGCCAGACTGGATCGTTTCGTCGAACGCGTCGGCGACATTCGTGGCGTTGACGGCGCTCAGCGAATTTCCCCAGAGTTGCTCATCGGAATTCCTCAGGTCGCGGGGCAAGGTTAGCGCAGGTTGGTGCCGGTGGTGATGCGGCGGAGTTCGTCTGCTGCGGCGTGGTGGTTGCGGAGGCGGTAGGACGCTCCGTCGAGGGTGATCACGACGGATCGGTGTAGGAGTCGGTCGAGCATCGCGGCGGCGACGGTGGCGTCGCCGAGGATCTCGCCCCAGGCTCCGACGGGGCGGTTCGTGGTGATCACGATCGAGGTCTTCAGGTAGCGCTGGTTGATGACCTGGAACAGTGCGGACGCGGCCTCGCCGGGCAGTGGCAGGTAGCCGAGCTCGTCGATGATGAGCAGGGTGGGGCCGGCGAAGAACCGCATCATGGTGGACCATTTGCCCTCGATTGCGGCGCGGTGGCAGCGGGCCGCGAGGTCGGCTGCGGAGGTGAAGTAGACCCGGTAGCCGGCGGTGACGGCGGCGTGGCCGAGGCCGGTCGCGATGTGGGTCTTGCCGACGCCGGGAGGGCCGATGAGGAGTACGTTGGTGGCGGTGTCGACGAACCGGCAGGTGCCCAGTTCTGCAAGCAGGGACTGGTCGATGCCGCTGGCAGCATCGAGGTCGAAGTCGGCGAGGGTCTGCCCGGTGGGAAGGTTCGCGAACCGGAACCGGCCTGCCAGGCGCCGCGCGTCGGTCGCGGTGATCTCGACTCGCAGCAGATGCTCAAGGGCTTGTGTCAGCGACCAGCCCTCGGCTTGGGCCTGGTCGAGTACGGATGGGAGCGCGTCGGCGGCGTCGGCGAGCTTGAGATCGGTGAGGTGGCCGCGCAGCTGCTGATAGATGCTGGCCGCGGTTGCCGGGGCGGTCGTGGTGGTGGTCATCGGAGGGTGTTCCTGTTCTTCGCGGCCTGCTCATAAGCGGCCAGGCTGATCACGGTCGTGGAGGGTGCTGCGGTGCCGGCGAGTACGGCTGCTGCCTGCCGGGCGGCAGCACCAGGTGGGATGCGTTCCTTGCGGCGGTGCGGACGTCCTGGCGGCGCCGAGGCCATCGCGACTGCTTCGAGCGCGGTGACATGTCCGGTGTCGCGGACCGTGATCCCGAGCCCGGGCTGTGCGAGGCGGTGACGGGCGATCACCGCGCCCGAGATGGTGGCGATGTCGATGTTGTCGGCGCCGAGCCGCTGGGACACGGTGACCTTCGCAGCGGCCAGTTCGGGCGGGACGGAGTAGCGGTTCCCGCGCCAGTCGATCAGCGCCTGCCGGGTCGCGGTGCGCTCCTCGGTCACGATCACCGGGAACACCATCGCGGGCAGCGGTCTGAGCCGCTCGTTCACGAACAGCGCGGACGCGGTCGTCGTCCCGAGCTCGCCCTCACGCCGCCGGTCGTCCTGACCTGCGGCGAAGGCGTTCAAGCTGGCCTGCGCCTGCTCGAGAGTGAGTTCGTCGGGCAGTGTGCGCCACCAGCGTTGTGCGGCAGTGTGGTTGTTCTTCTCGACCACGCCCTTCCGGTTTCCCGACCGGGGACGGCAGACCACCGCGGTCACGCCGTGATGCTTCGCGAACGCCGCGAACTGCGGGACGAGGTCGCCGCTGGTATGGTCCAGGACGGTCCGCATCCTGTCGAACCGCCAAACCCTCGTGAGCCCGCCCTGCAGGGCTAGGAGGGTCGTCATCGCAGCCAGCAGATGCGGTGTGTCCATCGACGGGGAGATCACGCCCCGCCAGACCCCGGAGTGCGCGAGAGAGCCGACCAGGACGTAGGCGGTCTTGCGTCCGAATCCCCACTGCTCTGGCGGGTCGGGCATCTCGACCCAGTCGAACTGCGTCTCCTCCCCAGGCGGATGCTCGATCACCGCGTTCGCGCGTTTCGTGACATGCGCGCACGCGGTGCACGCCGGCCGCAGCCCGCGGACGCGGATCTGTCTGGTCAACGTCGGATACGAACCCGTGAACCCCAACGGGACGAGCTCGTCGAACAGCGTGATCGCCCACAGGTGCGGGTCCTCAGTCAGCCTCGCGATGACATAGTCGACGAACGGTTCGAACGCGTCAGGGCCAGCGGACTCGCGGACTCCGGGCTCGCGTTGCCCATTCAAGTACGCGCGAATGGTCTTACGGTCGTGATTGGTGCGGCGGGCGATCTCGCTGATCGTGAACCCCTGCCGTTTCAAAGCGTGGATATCCACGCTGCTCCTCTCTGAGAGCATGAGAAACAGGGCCTTCCTCGGGCTGGTGTGTGGTGAGAGACCACCAGCATCGAGGAAGGCCCGCCTCATGCGGCGGAGCGAC
>NZ_MKRU01000080.1:0-7767 GCF_001897985.1 Microbacterium sp. 69-7
GCTCCATCACGGCCCACACCTCGTCAGAGATCTCCTGTCGCGTCACCGTTCAAGACTCACCCACCGAGGAGCGGAACCTCTTGATCAACACGCCCTAGTGACGCGCGCAGGTCATGCCTCAAGGTCGCTCGATCGACGTCCGCACGCTGCCATGCGACCGACCTGAAGTGTTCGCCGTGCTCGTGTTCGTCGAACCCGTAATCCGACCGCACAGTTCCGATTGCCAGTGAGCCATCGGACTTCAACGGCATGACGACGATGTCTCCCACCTGCATCTCATTGACGAACCTGTCCAACTGTCCCGTCCAGTTGCCGATGAGGTAGTTCGAGGCGCTGGGGTGCACAGTGGTCAGGGCTTCTCGAATCTGTTCGCGAGAGAGATTCGTCAGGTCACCGACTTCGGACCAACCGATCAAGGCTCGGCCAGCGCTCAAAGCAGCTTGTTCGCGCTGCCCCTTGCGTCCACCGCGTACCATCCATGCCCGCATCCCGCCATTGTGGGTGAGTACGCTCGGGAGCCGCAACCGTCGATCGAGGCCCGCACCTTGCGGGAGGGGCGCTAGCGGTCCGGCTCGTCGAGGCTGGCGGACGACGGAACGTCAGCGGCCGAGGCTCGCATTCATGATGCCGACCCCGACGAACCAAATCACAGCCGAGAGGCCCGCCCCCGCGAGCGGAACCCACCACGCTATCTTGCGGCGGGCGAGGCGGATGATCGTCCATACCGCCGCCGCAACGAAGACGACGGGAGGTACGCCGAGTGCGATGAGCCAGCCGGCCGACATGAGACCGGTGTTACACCGGTCACCGAAGCACCCGTCCGACATCATGACGAGGAACAGCGACATGAACGCGAGCATCGCGAATCCGAGGATGCCGGCGATCATCAGGATCACGGAGACGATCATGTCCGCGACCCGGGCACCCGACCCGGCTGCTCTCGGGGCGGGCATTTGAGAAGCCGGAGTCACAGTCGATGAAGAGTCGGGCATCGGTGTCGACATGGGTGAAGTATTGCATCCTCCGCGCCGCCGGACCGGTGGATCAGCGTGAGGCCCGTAGCGCCCGCCGGATCAACGTGACCTGAAGCGGCAGCCGCACCAGCGACACCACGAACGAGGCCCATGCCTTCGGGGTGCGGCGGCGCGCCGCCCGGCGGCCGAGGTCGATGCTCATCTGCATGTTCGCGGGCCAGACAGCGGCCAGCACTACCGCGCTCGCTCGCCCGGCGGCGGCCCGGGTCGAGGGCACAACCAACCCCACCGCGCACGCCAGCTCCGCGATGCCCGACGCGACCACAAGCGGCCGGTCCCACCGCCGCAGCGCCCGCGGGATGATCGGCGTGAACACCCCGGGTCGCACGAGGTGGATGACGCCCGACACCGCGAACGGCACCATCACGATCCAGGGAACGGTGGCGGCGGGCTTCTTCGCGCGACGTGTCATCCCGCCATTCTCCCGCCTCGCCGACGTCCGGGGTCGCCGCGCGCACAGCTCCGGTGACAGCATGGACGGATGCTCTCCCCACAATCCCTGAGCGAGCCCGACAGGCGCCTCGTCGCCGCGTGGGCCGCGGACTGCGCCGAGCGCGTGCTCCCTCTCTTCGAACGTGAGGCTCCCGACGACGATCGCCCGCGTGACGCCATCGCGCGAGCGCGCGCCTACGCGCGCGGCGAGCTCGACTCGGCGGGCGAGATCCGCCGCCGGTTCGTTGCGGGCCGCGCCGCCGCCTCGGTCACCGCGCCGGCCGCGATCGCGGCGGCCCGGTCGACGGCGCAGGCATCGGGCGTCGCGCACATGGGCGCGCACGCCCTCGGCGCCGCCGCCTACGCCGTGAAGGCCGTCGGCACCGACCGACCCGACGAGGCGGATGCCGAGATCGACTGGCAAATCCAGCAGATGACCCCGGCGGTCCGCGCCGCCCTCCGTCAGCTTCCACCGGTCGGCGAGGATGCCGCGGGTCCGTTCGTCGCCGGCGGATTGCTGGCCCGCGGCATCCTGGGATCGACCATCCACACGCTGCAGACACGGATCGCAGCCGGGGTTTGACCCTCACGCGACGTCAGGCCCGATCGTGGTCTCATGACCGACCTTCCCGATGCTTTCGACATCAGCCCCGTCCCTGCCCCGGGACCCGACGCCGTCGCCCCGCCCCTGTTCCGCGGCATCTACGGCATGCCCATGTTCGTGACGATTCCGACGGCCGATCTCGCGGCATCCATCGACTTCTGGACCCGCGGCCTCGGCTTCTTCGAGCTGTTCGGCATCCCGGGGCAGATGACGCACCTGCGCCGGTGGGCGTTCCAGGACGTCCTGCTCGTCGCCGGCACACCGGACGACACCGCCCCGGCTGCGAGCGTGAGCTTCGCCTGCGTGCTCGACCAGATCGATCCGATCGCCGAGGCCCTGCGCGCCCTCGGCGTCGACGCCCACCCGCGCGACACGATGTGGAACACCCGCGACATCGAGGTCATCACCCCCGAGAACACCCGCGTGGTCTTCACGGCGGGCAAGGTGTTCGACCCCGATAGCGTCGAGGGCCGCACCCTCCGCGCGGTCGGCATCGGCACCGACGACAATGAGTCCCATGTCTGACGACGGACTGCCGGTGGGCGAGACGGCTGCGCGCCTGGGCCTGACCGTGCGGACGCTCCACCACTGGGACGAGATCGGCCTCGCGAGCCCCGCCGCGAGAACGCGGGCCGGCTACCGGCTCTACACGGATGCCGACCTCGAACGCCTCCGGCGCATCGTCGTGTACCGCGAGCTCGGGCTCGACCTCGACGCGATCCGGGCCATTCTCGATGAGCCGGGGGGCGATGTCGCCGACCAGTTGCGGGTGCAGCGCGCCCAGCTCGCGCAGCGGATCGCCCAGCTCAACGACCTCGACGACGACCTCGCGCGCATGATCGAGGCGCAGGAGCGCGGCATCCTGCTCTCCGACGACGAACAGCGCGAGATCTTCGGCCCCGACTGGAATACCGAGTGGCCCGCGCAGGCGCGCGAGGCCTACGGACAATCGGCGCAGTGGCAGCAGTACGCGGAGCGTGCGGCGTCGCGCTCGGCCGGCGACTGGGCGACGGTGACCGAGGCGATGACCGCGTTCGAGGCCGAGCTGGGTGCCGCGGTCGGTGGCGGAGCGACACCCGGGGATGCCGTGGCGAACGGGCTCGTCGAGCGACACCGCACCCTGCTCTCGCAGTTCTTCCCGGTCACCCGGCAGATGCAGGTGTGCCTCGGGCGGATGTACGTCGCCGACCCACGGTTCGCGGCGCACTACGACGCGGTGCGCCCCGGCCTGACCCACTGGCTGAGCCGCGCGATCGACGAGAGCGCGCGTGCCGCGGGCATCGACCCCGACACCGCCACCTGGGAGTGAGGGACGTGCCTGCGGCATCCGGCGTCACCGAAGGGTGCGAGTGGCCTCCCGCGATGAAGTAACGTATCTGCGTATGAGTGCAGATAAGCAGCACTGCGGATTTTCGGTCGAGAGCCCGTACGTGGAGCTTGCGGTCGAGGTCTTCGGAATGCTTGCCGACGCCACGCGGGTACGAATCATTCTCGCGCTGGACGCGGCCGGGGAACTCTCGGTGAATCACATCGCCGACATCGTCGACAAGTCGCCCGCTGCGGTGTCTCAGCATCTCGCGAAGCTGCGGCTCGCCCGGATCGTCGGGACCCGCCAGGAGGGGCAGCGGGTGTTCTACCGACTCGAGAATGAGCACGCGTCTCAGCTCGTCGCCGACGCGATCTTCCAAGCCGAGCACTCGCTTGGCGGGACCCCCCGTCACCATCACGCCGAGGAGGAAGCCCGATGACGCCGTCGCACGTGCACTCCTCGCACCATGACCATGACCACGCCTTGCATAGTGACGGTGGCGCGCATCTCCATGACCACGATCACCCCTCGGGGCTGAAGGGCTTCTTGCGCGGCTTGTTCGTGCCGCATACCCACGACGCGGCCGACTCGATCGATGATGCGATGGAGGCTAGTCACGAGGGTGTGCGCGCGTTAGTGATCAGCCTCGTGATCCTGTTGGTGACGACGATTCTGCAGGCCGTCGTGTTCCTGTTCAGCGGCTCGGTGGCCTTGTTGGCCGACACCGTGCACAACTTCTCGGATGCTCTCACCGCGATCCCGCTGTGGGTCGCGTTCATCCTCGGTCGGCGTGCCGCGAACCGCCGGTACACGTACGGGTTCGGTCGCGCCGAAGATCTCGCCGGCCTCTTCATCGTCGTGGTCGTTGCCCTGTCTGCGGTTGTTGCGGCGTGGCAGTCGATCGACCGGCTCCTGCACCCGCAACCGTTGCAGAACGTCTGGTGGGTGGTCGTCGCCGGTGTGATCGGCTTCGCCGGCAACGAGCTTGTCGCGATCTACCGGATCCGCATCGGGAGACGAATCGGGTCGGCAGCTCTGGTCGCGGACGGCGTCCACGCGCGTACCGATGGCTTCACCTCTCTCGCCGTGGTCATCGGCGGTGCCGGAGTGCTGCTCGGCTTTCCCCTCGCTGACCCGATCGTCGGCATCATCATCTCCATCGCGATCTTCGTCCTGCTGCTCGGCACGATCGGCTCGATTGGACGCCGACTCATGGACGCGATCGAACCAGAGCTTCTCGAACGTGCCGAGCACGCTCTCGCCCACGTCGACGGCATCGATAGCGTGGAGCGCATCCGGCTACGGTGGGTCGGTCATCGCCTCGAAGGCGACGCGATCGTCACCGCCGATCCGGAGCGCACCGAGATCGGCGGCCTCGCCGAGGCAAGCATCCGCGCGCACCTGCCCCACGTCGACGAGTTCCTGATCAGCGTTCGAAGCTCATCGGCCGCTGCACGATGACCTGCGGGCGCACGGTGCTCGTGCCCGTCAGAGCGTGGGGTCGGTTTCGGCGCGGGCGGCCATCCAGACAGCTCGGGCGGCATCGGCGTTGAGGAGGCCGATGCCAGCGCCCACGATGATGTCGAGCCAGCCGGTGGCGAACCAGAACGGGAGGATGCCGACGGCGATGATCGCCAGATTGGCGAGGGCGTCGTTGCGGGCGGAGAGCCATGCCGCCTTCGTGAGGCTGCCGCGGTGGTGGCGGTGACGCACGAGCAGGAATGCCGCGGAGAGGTTGACTAGGAGGGCTCCGATGGCGGTGATCGTGAGAGCTCCCGGCGGCGGGGGCACGGGGTCGAACGCCTTCGCGACGGCAGGCCCACTGACCGCAGCGGCTCCGCCTCGCCCATCACACGCCCGCGTCCACGAGCACCGCGCGAGCAGCGCGCTCGCCGGATGCGAGAGCGCCCTGGATCGACGCCGCATGTCGGTGGTCGCCGGCGAGGTACATCCGGTCGGTGACGCGCGGCGGGCGGGGCGCGCGCAGCGGTGCCGGTTGGGCGGGAAGCGCATCCGGGATGTCGTCGCGACGCAGCAAGTGCCAGTCCGTGACTCCGGCACCCCACAGCTCGGCGAGGTGCCGGCGCACCTCGTTCTCGCCTGCGGCCGCGCCGCCCCGCGGCAGCAGGCACGTCGCCTCGATGAGATGGCGCGCCACGGGCGCATACGACGGCACGGTGTGCGACACGACCGCCGTGTTCACGACCGGCCCGCGGCGGGCGGCGCCGCGTCCGTCGACGCGCAGCAGCGCGGATGCCGAGGGTGCTGCCGTCGCCGCGAACCACCACGTCTGCAGCCCGTTGGTCGCGGGTCGCGGCACCGGCGCCAGCTCCGCCACCGACTCCGCGCCGACGGCCACCACGACCCGCCCGGCGCGGAGGGCCTCGCCACCGGCGACGCCGACCTCGACGATCGGGCCGTCCCTGTCGATGCGCTCCGCTCGCGCCCCGAGCCGGATCTCCGCGCCCGCAGCACGCGCCCGCGCCGCCAGTTGCGCCGGCACCGCCGCGATCCCCTGCGCGGGAAGCCCCGGCCGCCCCAGCGCGAAGTACCGCACCAACTCCTGTACGAACGCGTTCGAGCTGCCCTCACGGTCCTCGGCGACGACACCGGCGAGGAACGGATCGAGCACGGCGGTGCGCAGCGGTCCGCGCAGGCCCGCGGCATCCCACCCCTCGCGCAGCGCGCGATCGCTTCGCGCCCGTGCCGACAGCCGCCGCGTGAACGCCGGCGTCAGCCAGCGTGCGAACGCCACGGCATCCGCAGCGCTCACCAGCCCGCTGCCGATCGTTCGGGGGATCGACAGCGGTGAGCGCAGCGGATGCCGCAGCTCAGCGAGGCCGCGATCGGTGCGCACCTGCACGCCCACGGGAAACGACCGCAGCGCCAGAGCGTCGAGATCGATGCTGCGACGCAGCGCCGGATACGCCGGGTTGAGCACCTGGAAGCCCCGATCGAGGCGGAAGCCGTCGACGATGTCGGTGCGCTGGCGTCCGCCGACCGCGTCCGCCGCCTCGAGCACGACGACCTCGAGACCGCGCTCGGCCAGAACCACCGCACAGCGCAGCCCCGCGAGGCCTGCTCCGATCACCACGACGTCATGCATCGCCGCTCCGCCTCTCGTCGTCGGACGCGTCCGGGGTCCCCGCCGCGCCGTCGCCTGCGGCCAGCATACGGAGGGCGCGGCATTCGATCTCGGGGTTGACGAGCTTTCCGAGACCGCCCTCGCCGCCCGGCGGCGTGCCTACGATGACGGAATGAAGATCCTCCTCACCGGTGCCACCGGCTACATCGGCTCGTCCGTCCTCGACGTACTGCGCGCCCACGGTCACGACGTCGTCGCGCCGGTGCGCAGTGCGCACGCCGCGCAGAAGGCCACGGCGACCGGTGCGACCGCGGTCGTCGGCGACATCACCGACGCCGCCTGGCTCACTCCGCTGCTGGAGGGAGTGGATGCCGCGATCCACACCGCCGCACCGGGTGACGGCACGGCCCCCCAGTTCGACAGCGCCGTCGCCGATGCCGTCATTGCCGCGTTCGGCGGCACCGGCAAGCCCTACATCCACACGGGCGGCCTGTGGATCCACGGCCCGTCGGACGACCTCACCGAGCAGACCCCGTTCCACCCGCCCGCGATCGTCGCCTGGCGTGAGGGAGTGGAGTCCCGGCTCGCCGCGGCAGAGCTCGCCCTCACGATCGTCGAGCCCGGCATCGTGCACGGCCACGGCGCCGGAATCCCCGCCATGCTGGCCTCCGCGCCTCGTGACGGCGAGGGCCGCCTCACCGTCATCGGCGACGGCACCCAGCACTGGGCGACCGTGCACGTCGACGACCTCGCCGAACTGTACGTGCGGGTGATCGAGCGCTCCGAGCCGGTCGGACGCGTGCTGGGTCTCAGCGGCCACAACGCGACGGTCATCGAGCTCGGCGAAGCGCTCGCCGACGGTCCGGTCGCTGCGGAGGGCGTCGAGGCCTCACGCGCACGCCTGGGCGCCCCCTTCGCCGATGCGCTCATGCTCGACCAGCAGGGACGCGGCGAGAAGGCGCGCTCCCTCGGCTGGACACCCGCCCGCCCGTCGCTGCTCGAGGAGATCCGCGCCGGCGCCTACGGCTCGGCCGCCCAGGGCTGATCGGGCTGCCCGCGCGCGACGCCACCTCTGTCGCTGCGGCGAGCCGCGGTCTACGCTCGCCGCATGTGCCGAAACATCCGCGTGCTCCACAACTTCGACCCGCCCACGACCGATGACGAGGTCCGTGAAGCGGCACTGCAGTTCGTCCGCAAAGTGAGCGGCTCGACGCATCCCTCGCGCGCCAACACCGAGGCGTTCGAGGCGGCGATCGACGAGATCGCCGCGGCCACGCGTCGCCTCCTCGATGCGCTCGTGACC
>NZ_MKRU01000081.1:0-7511 GCF_001897985.1 Microbacterium sp. 69-7
CGCATACATGGCGCACGCCGACACCCTCGCTGCGGCCGCGCGGAAGGCGGGGATGGCCGTCACCCGCTACGATATCCCGGGCGTCGGGCACACCGGGGACGCGTTGAAGCTCGGTCTGGTCGAGGGCTTCACCGTGCTCTATCCCGTTCTCGGACTCTCGGTCGGTCAGACGCGGTAGCGAGCTGTTGACTTCTCGTCAAGATGGACTTCCTCAAGACTTGCGCAAGATCCGTGCGCTCCGAGCGGCTCGCGAGGCCGCAAGAGCGCTCTATTCAACCGAATGTGCAGGTTGGCGCAAGATTGGCCATATTCACTGGGCGTCTGCGTCTCGAAGACGTAGCGTCGTGACTAAGCGATCCGGCGCCCGAAGCCGGGCAGCGATACGATGAAGGCGACTGTCGGTCTGGGGGGATGCGACGGTCGCCTTCATCGTTCGTCTTCATCGTTCGTCTCCGCTCAGCCGGATGCCGCTCGTCGGTGCGTGTCGAAGAACGACCACAGCTGCGCGGTGGCATCCCATCCCCGGTAGACCTGCTCGCCCTGGGGCGTGGATCCGCCGTCGGGTGAGGGCCATTCGTGGCCGTACCCGGCGATGCTGACGAGCTGTACCGTGCGGGAGTCGGGGCAGGCGGCGGTCTCGGTGGTCAGCGGCGGTGCCGAGGTGGTGACGTCCTCTTCGCACGAGGCCGCTCGCGCCCAGAGCGCGTGCACATCTTGTTGTGCGGTGGCGTCGATCCGCGCGGTGCCGACGGTGGACGCGCCCCCGTCGTAGAGCACACGGGTGTCGTCCACACCGTGCACGGCCATCACCGAGATCGGGGCGGGAGCGGTGCACTCCAGCCCGACCGGCCTCGTTCCGGACACGGGGCCGATCGCGGCGAAGAGCGTCGTCTCGCACGCGAGTCGGTAGGCCATCATCGCGCCGTTGGACATGCCGGCGGCGAAGACGGCCCCGGCGTCGATCGAAACCCGCTTCTGCACATCGGCAACCGCCGCGGCGATGAACGCCACGTCGTCGGTGCCGTCGCGGGCGGACGAGCCGCAGCATCCCCCACCTGCATTCCAGGCCCGGCCGTCGCCGTTGGGGTAGAGGATGACGACGCCGTGCTCGTCGGCGATCCGGTCCCATCCGTACGACGCCTCGGCCTGCTGAGCCGACCCGTAGCCGCCGTGCAGCATGACGACGAGTGCGGCCGGCGCGGAGGGATGAGCGGGCACGTACAGCCGATACGACCGGTCGTGGCCGTCGACGGTGAGCTGATGCTCCGACTTGCCGACGGGGGCTCCTGCTGTGGCAGGGGAGGGCGCGGGTGGATCCACCCGAAGGCGCGCGCACGCGGCGAGGCTCGCCACGAGCGTGAGCAGTGCGATGACGGCGATCGCCCGGCGCATCTGCGGCTGCCTTCCCGATGCCTCAGCGGCGGAACGTGAGGTGGGTCACGCCGCTTTCGGCCGCCTCGGCGCGGACCTCGTACCCGTTCTCCAGGCCGCGCAGGTCGTCCCAGAGGCGGATGCCCCGGCCGAGGATGATCGGCACGACGGCCACGTGCAGGTCGTCGACCAGCCCGGCATCGAGGAAGGAGCGCGCGGTCGTTCCGCCTCCGCCTATACGGATGTCACCGCCGGCGGCGACGGCGCGCGCCTGGGCGAGGGCATCTTCGACCGACGCCTCGATGAAGTGGAAGCTCGTGCCGTTGGCCATCTCGATGGGCGGACGCGGCGTGTGCGTGAGGACGAACACGGGCACCCGGAAGGGCGGCTCGTCGCCCCACCAGCCCCGCCACTGAGGATCGTCGCCGTGTTCGTGCAGGCCGAACATGCCCGCACCCATGATCTCGGCGCCGAGGTCGGCGAAGTAGCGCTGCGCGTACGCGTCGTCGACGCCGGTGGTCCCCGCGCCCGTGTCGTCGTGCAGGACGCGCTCCCGGAACGTCCGCGTCGCCGTGTAGTCGCGGGTCAGGCGCCCCCAATCCTCGCCGAAGGGGTTCTCCGGGGTCTGATCGGTGGTCGTTGCGAAGCCATCGATAGAGATGTTCAGGTCCAGGCGCACGCGGCTCATGACGACCAGCGTCGGTCATCGTCAGCCTCGGCGCAAGGTCGCCCCGGCCCTGTCCGCGCGATCCAAACCCCTGCGCGAGAGAGGTCAGGCCGACGCGAGCGTCGACTGCCAGCCGAGGGCGGGCGCGACGTGCGTCGCGAACGACTCGATGATGCGCAGGTTGAACTCCACACCCAGCTGGCTGGGGATCGTGAGCATCAGGGTGTCGGCGGACATGACCGCGGCATCCTGGAGCAGCTGCTCGACGAGCACGTCGGGCGCGGCGGCATACGTCTTGCCGAACGTCGAACGGAAGCCGTCGATGTAGCCGATGCCGTCGCCCTCCTGGCTGTGGCCGAAGTACAGCTCGTCCTCCGCGGTCGTGATCGGGAACACCGATCGGCTCACCGAGACCCGCGGCGTGCCGGCGTGGCCCGCCTGCGCCCACGCGGCGCGGAAGCGATCGATCTGCTCGGCCTGCAGGATGTCGAACGGGCGCCCGTCGGCCTCGGTGACGAGGGTCGAGGACATCAGGTTCAGTCCCGTGCGTCCCGCCCACTCGGCCGTGTCGCGCGAGCCCGCGCCCCACCAGACGCGCGAGCGCAGACCCGGCGCGTGCGGCTCGATGCGCTGCATTCCGTGGCCGCCGCCGAAAGGCGAGTTGGCGTCGCGCTCGGCCAGACCCTCGCCGTCGATCGCGCGGAGGAACAGGTCCATGTGCTCGCGTGCGAGGTCGGCACCGCGCGGGTCGGATGCCGAATAGCCGAACTTCTCGTAGCCGCGCACGACCGTCTCGGGTGACCCACGGCTGACGCCGAGAGCCAGCCGACCGTCGGAGATGAGGTCGACCGCGGCCGCCTCCTCCGCGAGGTACAGCGGGTTCTCGTAGCGCATGTCGATGACGCCGGTGCCGACCTCGATCCGCTTCGTCTTCGCGGCCATCGCCGCCAAGAGCGGCATCGGGGCTGCCTGCTGCCGTGCGAAGTGGTGCACCCGCACGGCGACCCCGTTGACGCCGAGGTCGTCCATGCCCTGGGCGAGATCGATCGCCTGGTGCAGCATGTCGCCGGCGGTCAGCTCGCGACCACCGCCGAGGGGGCCGTAGTGGCCGAACGAGAGAGTTCCGAAACGTTGCATGATGATGACAACGCTACGCTTTCGATATCCATTCCGCTGAATGGGTCAACGGCCGTCGCGGACGCTGCGCACGAAGGCCTCGACGTTCTCGCGCAACGCGGCGATGCGCGTCGCGCGCGCGGCCTCGACGTCGAACCCGATGTATGCCGACGCGGGGCGGCGTCGCACGTTCTCGTTGCATTGGAAGCGGTCGCAGGCGAGCGTGCCGACCGTGTCGCCGCGCCGTCCGGCGTCGCCGACGCGCTTCGCCGTGAACAGCAGCACGTCGTTGGGCAGGTGGATGTCGTTGCACCACGAGCACTGCGCGCGACTCTTCGGTCGTGCGTCGGCCTGTCGCAGCAACAGCCCGGTCGGTTCCCCGTCGAGTTCGACGACGACGTAACCCACCAGCGCGAGCTTGCGGTCGCGTGCGCCGTAGAACTGCAGCGCGTCCCAGCGTGTGTCGGAGACGCCGTTCGGGAGGGTGAGGCTGCGGCGCTCGGACTGGGTGACGTTGATGAGCGATGCGCGGATCTGCGCTTCGGTGAGTGCGTGCATGAGCATGCCTTTCGTGAGGTCGTAAGAGCGGATGCCCTGGCGGCATCCGTGAAGCGAGGTCGACGTTCGGTGCCGGGGCGTCTGACACGCGGCTCACGGCGCCGAGGCGAACTCACCTCTCATCGGCGAAGAGCTCGCCGATAACCTCCCTCTGGCCCGCACGTCGGGGGCCGTTCCCGATACTCACCCCTCCAGGCTACGCCTCTGGTCTGCGGTGGTGGCGCGGGGGGGTCGAAGGCCGGTCTCGATCACGATGCGACCGTCCGCGATCACGCCCGGGCCGTCACCGGGAATCGGGGCGGGGGCCGGAGTGATCTGCTCGGCTTCCCACACCGCCTGCGCCTCTGCCACGCTCGGACGCCAGACCTCGTCGAACCCGAAGGAGCCGCCGGACGGCCGAGAGACGGCCTCGCCTCGCCGGCGTCGGCGCGCCGTGTCCCAGGCGTACCAGCAGAACCACAATGGTGCCGCGCTGAGGATCACCAGGAAGAACCACATCACGGCAGCCCCGATCATGACGTCAGCGTAAGACCCGGGGAACACCTCCGCCACGGCGGTGGTTGGATCGAAACATGACCCGCATCGCGCACACCGACATCGACGTCTTCCCCCTCGCCCTCGGCGGCAACGTGTTCGGCTGGACGGCCGACCGCGAGGAGTCCTTCCGGATCCTCGACGCGTTCCACGCCGGCGGCGGCACCTTCATCGACACCGCCGACTCCTACAGCGCCTGGGCGCCGGGACACACCGGAGGCGAGAGCGAGACGATCATCGGCGCATGGCTCGCCGAGCGCGGCCACACCGACGTCACCGTGGCCACCAAGGTCAGCCAGCATCCGCAGTTCAGGGGCCTCACGGCATCCACCGTCCGTGCCGCCGCGGAGGCGTCGCTCGAGCGGCTGGGCGTCGAGTCGATCGACCTGTACTACGCGCACTTCGACGACGCCGACACGCCCCTGGAGGAGACGGTCGCAGCCTTCGGTCAGCTCGTGTCCGACGGTCTCGTCCGCTACACCGCCGTGTCGAACTACTCGGCCGATCGCATCCGCGAGTGGGTGCGCATCGCGCGCGAGCTGGGTGTCGCCGAACCCGTCGCCATCCAGCCCCACTACAACCTCGTGCACCGCGAGACCGAGAACGACATCGTGCCGGTCGCCGAGGAGTTCGGCCTGTCGCTGGTGCCGTACTTCTCGCTCGCGAAGGGCTTCCTGACGGGCAAGTACCGTTCGACGGATGCCGCGGCCCACGACACGCCGCGCGCGCAGGGTGCCGCGGTCTACGCCACCCCCCAGGGGCTTCAGATCATCCAGGCGCTCGAGCGGATCGGCGCCGCGCACGACGTGTCGATCGCCGCGACCGCCCTCGGCTGGCTGCGCGCGAAGCCGACCGTGGTCGCCCCGATTGCGTCGGCCTCGAAGCTGTCGCAGGTCGCCGACCTTCTCGACGGCGGCCGCGTCGAGCTGACGGCCGACGAGGCGGCCGAGCTCGACGAGGTCTCGGAGTGGACTCCGACCGACATGTGAGCGCGCCGTAGGCTCGAACGGTGTCCGCCGCTCCCGCCGTGCTCAACGTGTCCGCCTACCTGTTCACCGCGCTCACGGATGCCGCGCAACTGCGCGGGCCGTTGCGGGAGCGGGCGGTCGCGGCGGGGCTGAAGGGGACGATCATCCTTGCTGAAGAAGGGATCAATCTCTTCTTGGCGGGTGCGGCGGAGCCGTTGCGCGCCTACCTCGACGAGCTTCGCGCCGACCCTCGCTTCGCCCTGCTGCGGGCTACCGAGAGCTGGTCTTCCGCGCAGCCGTTCCGCAAGATGCTGGTGAGGCTCAAGCGGGAGATCATCCGGATGGACCGCCCGACGATCCGCCCGGCAGAGGGGCGCGCTCCGGCGGTCTCGCCGGAGACGCTGCGCCGCTGGCTCGATCAGGGGCACGACGACGCGGGCCGCGAGGTCGTCATGCTCGACACCCGCAACGCCTTCGAGGTCGACGACGGTGCCTTCGAAGGGGCCCTGGACTGGCGGCTGAAGCGTTTCACGCAGTTTCCGGATGCCGTCGCCGCGCATCGTGGCGAGCTGCGCAACAAGACGGTCGTCAGCTACTGCACCGGCGGCATCCGGTGCGAGAAGGCTGCGCTCGTCCTTCGCGAGGAGGGCATCGAGGCCTGGCAGCTCGATGGCGGCATCCTGGGGTGGTTCGCTGCGCAGGGGCAGGCGCACTACCGCGGCGACTGCTTCGTGTTCGATGAGCGCGTCGCCGTCGACAGTGCACTCGCACCGGCCACGGAGGCCTGACGGCGGCACGGGCGGCGGCGCGTGTCCGTGACGGCGAGTACGCTCGCGGCATGCATCACCTGAGTCGGGAGCAGGCGCGACGCATCGCCGTGCGCGCTCAGCTGCTCGACGCCGACCGCCCCGGAGACGTCGTCGAAGTCGGCGAACAGCTCGGGTCGATCAAGATCCCACGGCCACGATCGCGCCCGCTGAGCAGACCATCCCGTTCACCCGGGTCGGCTGGGGGTACGAACCCGGCCAGCTCACCAAGGCGGTCGAGGACGATCGGACGCTGTTCGAGTTCGACGGGCAGTTCCACGCGGCATCCCTGCGGCCTGCGCTGCTCGCAGGCATGCGTGCGCGGGTGTTCCGAGCGCAGGCGGCGGGCTGGTTGGAGGCGAATGCGCGTTTTCGCGCAGACGTTCTCGCGCGCCTGCGCTCCGACGGCCCGTTGCTGGCGGGCCAGATCGACGATACGAGCCAGGTCGCGCACCAGGACGAGGCCGGCTGGTACGGCTCGAACCAGGTGCCGCGGATGCTCGACCTGCTGTCCTACGTCGGCGAGGCGGCGGTCGTCGGTCGCGCGGGCCGGCAGCGTGTGTGGGACCTGGGTGAGCGGGTGTACGCCGACGTGCCCGTGATCGATCCCGACGAGGCGGCGCGCGTGTTGCAGCAGCGCCGGCTGCAGGCCGCCGGCATCGCGCGGCAGAACTCGCGATGGACGCCGGTGGGCACCGTGGGAGAGCCGGCAACGGTCGAGGGATCGTCATGGTCATGGCGGGTCGATCCGGCAGCACTCGCCGCGCTCGACGACGACGCCGGAGGTCGGGTGGCGATCCTCAATCCGTACGACGGCATGCTCTTCGACCGTCCACGGTTGACCGAGCTCTTCGAGTTCTCCTTCGTGCTGGAGCAGTTCAAGCCCAAGGCCCAACGTCGCTACGGATACTTCGCACACCCGATCCTCGTGGGTGATCGCTTCGTCGGTCTTCTGGATGCCGAGCTGGACAAGAAGAAAGAGAACCTCGTGGTGACCGCCGTGCACGAGTTCATCGAGCTCGAACCCGAGGAGCGCGAGATGGTGGACGCCGAGATCGGTGATCTGGCCGACTGGCTCGGTGTTCCCGTCCAACGGGCGCGGTGAGGCGCGCGGGTCTGGCGAGGGAGGGGTGTGCGCATGATCGACGAGAGCGTTCGGGACTGGCTGCTCGATTCGGACCCCACGCTGCGATGGCAGGTCGAGCGCGCCCTCCTGGACGAACCCGCCGAGGTGTGGCGCGCGACGCGCGCCCGAATCCCTCTCGAGGGCGACGGCGCGCGTCTGCTCTCGTATCAGGACCCCGACGGACAGTGGGCGGGCGGCGCCTTCTTTCCGGACGGCTTCGATTTCGCCACCCAGGATGAGATTCCCGGTCAGCCGTACACCGCGACGACCTGGACACTGACGACCCTGCGCGAGTGGGGGATGGATGCCGCCGCGCTCGGCGACACGGCCGACCGGCTGGCCGTGAGCGCCCGTTGGGAGTACGA
>NZ_MKRU01000082.1:0-7554 GCF_001897985.1 Microbacterium sp. 69-7
ACGAGGACGTGCGCCGCCGTGGTCTTGCCGGCGCCGCTGGAGCCCACGACCAGAATCCGCTCGCCCGGGGCGACCGTCAGATCCAACGCGTGCAGGGCATCCTCTGCGGCTCCCGGCCAGCGCGCCGCGACGCCCTGCAGAACGAGGCCAGCGCCGAGAGCGGCGTCCGTTCGTGCGTACGCATCGGCGTCGCGGGCGACCTCGAGCGGGATGCCCGCCGGTGCCTCGTCCGGCACGGCCTCGGCGATGCGTGCGGCCGCGGCGCGTACCTGTCGCCATGAAGACGCTGCCGCCGGCACCGCGGCGAAGACCTCGAACACGGCCATCGGCACGAGCACCGCGACGGCGAAGGCAGGAGCGGTGATCGTCCCGTCGCCGAGCGCCGGAACGGCGGCCAGCACGGCGAAGACGGAGGCCGCGCCAGCCAGCACCGACACGACGGCCGTCGAGCCCGCCTGCGCACCCGCCCGGCGGGTCACCGCCCGCCGCAACGCGCCATCCGCCGCGGCGATGCGCTGCGCACTGTGCGCGTCGGCTCCGTACGCGGCGAGAACGTCCAGGCTCGCGAGATGATCGAGCACGGCGTCGGCGAGGCGTGCGCGTAACGGCGCGATGGAACGTTCGGCGCGAGATCCGGCCACCCATCCCCAGCCGACCGCAACGACCGCCGCCACGACGAGGCAGGCGAGGAGCGTGAGCGCCGCCGGCCACCAGACGATCCCGACGAGCACGACGGCGCCGAGGGCCACCGTCGCCGACGACACGAGCGGCAGCACGACCCGCAGCGGCAGGTTCTGCAGCTCGTCCACGTCGTCGACGAGAGCGCCGAGCACCGAGCCGCGCCGCGTGCGGGTCAGCCCGTCCGGGGCGAGCGGAATGAGCCGGCGCACCAGATCGGTGCGCGTCACCGCGAGCTGTCGCAGCGCCGCATCGTGGCTCGCGAGCCGCTCGGTGTAGCGGAAGGCGGCCCGGCTGAGAGCGAAGGCGCGCACGCCCACGACGGCTGCCGACAGGTACATCACCGGAGGCTGCTCGCTGGCGCGCACGATGAGCCACGCGCTGCAGGCGAGCAGGGCGACCGCCGACGCCTCCGAGAGGAAGCCCGACGCGGCGCCCGGCCAGAATCGGCGCAACGACGGCATCGCCCGCCGCAGCACCTCCGTCGTCGTGGTCATGCGCCGACCTCCGCCGGTGCCGCCGACAGCGTCACGACGCGGTCGGCGATCTCCCGCGCGCTGCGCCGGTGAGAGATGAGAAGCACCGTTGCCCCACCATCGGCGAGATCTCGGATGCCGCGCCACAGGGCCGCCTCCGTCGCGGCATCCAGTGCGGAACTCGGCTCGTCGAGGGCGATCACCGCGGCGCGAGCGCGAAGGTGACGGAACACGGCGCGCGCCACGGCGACGCGCTGGGCCTGTCCGCCGGACAATCCCGCGCCCTGCACCCCGAGCTGCTGATCGGGATCGAGCGCGCCCGCCTGGGCGAGCTCCAGCGCGCGTGCGACCAGGGGGCCCCGCGATGCCGCGGCAGTCTCATCGTCGCCCAGCGCGACATTGTCTGCGATGGTGCCGGAGATCAGTCCCGGATGCTGCCCGGCCCAGGCCAGCCACGTCGCGGGGGAGAGCGCGCTCACCGGCGTGCCGTCCAGCTCGGCGTGCCCGTCGAAGGTGACCGCGCCGCGGAGGGCCGCGAACACGCTCGACTTGCCCGCGCCGCTCGGTCCCTCGATGAGCGTGACGGTGCCGGGCTCCGCGACGAGGTCGACGGAGGGCAGGAGCCGGTCGCCGCGCCGGACGCGCAGTCCGGTGAGCACGAGCCGTCCCGGGCCGGCGCTCACCGTCGCGGCGTCGGCCGTCCGCGGCGCACGCTGTGCACGGGCGGCGAGCTCGCGGGCCTCGTCGAGCACCGCGAAGACGTCGTCGGTCGCGGCCACGCCTTCCGCAGCGGCATGGAACTGCACGCCGACCTGGCGCAGCGGAAGGTACGCCTCGGGCGCCAGCAGCAGCACAAACAGGCCTACCGCGAGCGCGAGCGACCCGTCGACCAGGCGGAAGCCGATCGACACGGCCACGATCGCAACCGAGATCGACGCCAGCAGCTCGAGCGCGAAACCCGACAGGAACGACACACGCAGCACCCGCATCGTCTCGACGCGGTAGGTGTCGGTGACCTTCTCGATCGACCGCACGGCGCGATGCTGACGGCCGAAGACCTTGAGCGTCGACAGACCCTGGACCGTATCGGCGAAGCGGGCGGCCAGGCGCCCCAGGGTGCGCCACTGCTTCTGCTGCACCGTGCGCGTCGCGAGGCCGATCAGCACCATGAACAGCGGGATCAGGGGGAGAGTGAGCAGCACCGTGAGCCCGGAGATCCAGTCCTCCCACCACATCACGGCGACCAGCACCGGGGTCGCGATCACGGTGAGCACGAGCTGTGGCAGATAGCGTCCGAAGTACGCGTCCAGCGCTTCGAGGCCGCGCCCCGCGGTCACCGCGAGCTGCGCGCTGTTGCGGCCTGCCAGCCATCCCGGGCCCAGGATGCCGACGGCATCCACGAGCTGCGCCCGCAGCTGCGCCTGCACGCGCGCGGCGGCACGCGCCGACAGGGCTTCGCGCGCCCAGAGCAGCAGCGCACGGGAGACGATGACGGCGGCCAGCGCGGTCAGCAGTGCGGTCAGCTCGGCCCACGGCATCCCGTCGATCGCGCGCGTGATCGCGTGCGTCAGCAGCCACGCGAACGCGACGACGACGGCGGTCTGCAACGCGCCGATCACGGCGATCGCGGCGAAGAACGCCCGCGACGCCGACGCGTAGCGCACCAGTCGCGGGTCGACGGGCCGCACCCGCGTGCGGCCCTGGTCGGCTTCGGTTGCCATTGTTCGATCCTGCCTCATAAACGGACACCGGCCCCGGTCCTCACCCGTGGGTGAGCGCCGGGGCCGGTGCAGCGCACTCAGTGGGCTGCGGTCAGCTCCGCCTTCTCGATCGTCGTGCGGGTGATCCGCTTGCGGAAGATCCAGTACGTCCACGCCTGGTAGGCGAGCACGAGCGGCAGGAAGATGAGCGCGGCCCACGACATGATCTGCAGCGTCATCGGCGTGCTGGACGCATTCGAGATGGTCAGGCTGAAGGCGTCATCGGTCGTCGACGGCATGACGTAGGGGAACAGTGCGAGCCACAGAGTCAGCACGGCGAACACGATCGTGACCGCTCCGGCCGCGAACGCCTTGCCGTCCCGGTCGGCCATGTTGAACCACACCGACAGGAGCAGCGCGACCGCCGCGATCACTCCGCACGCGATGACCGCCCACAGCAGAGGGGCGCCGCGACCGGCGGCGAGGAAGATCGTCCACACCACGGTTCCGGCCGCGAAGATCACGGTCGGGATCGCGAGCTTCTTGCCGAGCGCCTGCGCGTCGTGGTGCACCTGACCGTCGGTCTTCAGGCCCACGAAGTAGACGCCGTGCAGGAGGAACAGCAGCAGCGTCGTCACGCCGACCCAGAGCCCGTAGGGGTTCAGCAGCGTGAAGAGCGAGCCGGTGAAGTTCTTGTCGGCGTCGATCGGCACGCCCTGCACGATGTTCGCGACCGCGACGCCCCACAGCAGCGCGGGCACCGCGGAGCCGATCGTGATCATCCAGTCGAAACGGCGCTTCCATCGCAGGTCGTCGCGCTGGTGGCGGTACTCGAACGAGACGCCGCGCGCGATCAGCGCGAGCAGGATGAGCAGCAGGGGGAGATAGAAGCCGCTGAACAGCGTGGCGTACCACTCCGGGAAGGCCGCGAACAGGCAGGCGCCCGCGACGATGACCCAGGTCTCATTGAGGTCCCAGATCGGTCCGATCGTGTTGATCACTTGGCGTCGCGACACCTCGTCCTTGCCGAGGAAGGGCAGCGACATGCCGACTCCGAAGTCGAAGCCGTCGAGCACGAAGTAGCCGACGAACAGCACTCCGACGATGAAGAACCAGAGGTAGGCGAGGTCCATGACAGCTCCTAGTACACCGTGGACGGGGTCTGATCGACCGGGACATCGGACGGGTCGGGGTCATCCGGTCCGGGCAGGGGCTGCGGACCCTCCTTGACCGTCTTGACGATGAGGCCGAACTCGACGACCGCGAGGATCGCGTAGATCGCGGTGAAGGCGATCAGCGAGATCAGAACGGTCCAGCCGGGCACGTTCGGCGAGACGCCGTCCTGCGTGAGCATCAGACCGAACACGATCCAGGGCTGACGTCCCATCTCGGTGAAGATCCACCCGACGAGGATGCCGAGCAGGGCCAGCGGCGCCTGCCAGACGGCGAGCCGCCACATCCAGCCGGCGACCGGGCGCTTCGCGTTCTTGCGGGTGACCCAGAGGCCCGCAGCAGCGATCGCGGTGGAGAGCAGGCCGAAGCCCATCATCCAGCGGAAGGCCCAGTACGTGACCCACAGGACGGGCGCGAAGTTGCCGTTCACCTGGTCGGCGAACTGCGGGAACAGCTGCGTCGTGTAGAGCTGGTTGAGGTCGTTGATGCCCTCGACGCAGCCGTTGAAGTCGTGCGTCGACAGGAACGCGAGCACGTACGGAACGCGCAGCGACCACACTTCACCGGTGCCGTCGGGGGTGCCGATCGAGAAGATCGAGAAGGAGGCATTGGCTCCGCACGCCGAGTTGAACATCGCCTCGGCGGCGGCCATCTTCATGGGCTGCGTCTGGACCATGACCAGGCCCAGCTGGTCACCGGAGAGGAAGACCGCGACGAAGCCGATGATCATCGCCCAGAGGCCGAACTTCAGCGCCGGGCGCAGCATCTCGATGTTCTGCTTGCGGGCGAGGTGCCAGGCGGATGCCGCGATCACGACACCGGCGGAGAACATGAGCGCCGCGGAGATGGTGTGCGGGAACTGCGTCAGCGCGACCGGGTTGGTCAGCACCTGCCAGAAGTCGGCCATCTCGGCGCGGTGACCCGAGGCGGACATCTGGTAGCCCTTCGGGTTCTGCATGAACGCGTTGGCCGCGAGGATGAAGTACGCCGACAGCCAGGTGCCGACGACCGTCATCCAGATGGTGAGCAGGTGGATGCGGCGGGGGAGCTTGTTCCACCCGAAGATCCACAGGCCGATGAACGTCGCCTCGAAGAAGAAGGCCATGAGGCCCTCGAAGGCGAGCGGGGCTCCGAAGACGTCGCCGACGAAGCGGGAGTAGCTCGACCAGTTCATGCCGAACTGGAACTCCTGCACGATGCCGGTGACGATGCCCATCGCGAAGTTGATCAGGAAGATCTTCCCGAAGAAGCGCGTCAGGTGCAGCCACTTCACGTCGCCGGTGCGGTGCCACACCGTCTGGAAGATGGCGACGAACAGCGACATGCCGAGCGTGAGCGGCACGAAGATGAAGTGATACAGGGTCGTCAGGCCGAACTGCCAGCGTGCCAGCAGTAGCGGGTCCAGGAAGTCCATCGTCATCCTTCCGAGGGCGGGAGTCTTCTTCGTGACTGAAGCTACACAGGGATTTCCCAGCCCCAGGCGCCCTGGGCCGTGAAAAAGAACCGAGATCTGATCAGGCCGTGGCGCCGGCGAACATCAGCTGGACGACGCACTCGCGCGGGTCGCAGGACGGGCGCATGTCATCGACGGCGAGGGGCCCGCCGGCGGCGCTGAGCACGCTCTGCATGAGACCCAGGTGCACGCGGCACAGCACTTCGCGATGCTCGGCCTGGGAGGAGGCGTGTGCGCAGGGGGTGAGGTCGACGGTCAGCTCGCGCTCATCGACCAGTGGATCGAAGCCGGCGTCGATCAGGTCCTCGACGAGGGCGTCGACCTGATGGAGGGCTTCGGTGTCGAGCTCGGGCGCGGCTCCCGGCAGCACGCGGCGCATGAGGTCGCCCCGCTCGGCGGCGGCGCGCACCTTGCGGCGCTGGATGGCGCTGGAGGCCAGGATACCGTCGGCCGCACTGTAGAGCACGCGCGGGCGACCGCGAGTGGTGCGGTGCTCCGCCGCCGACACGACGTAGCCCTCGTCGATCAGACGCTGCAGATGCTCGCGCACGGTGTTCGGGTGCAGGCCCGTCGCCTCCACGATCTCGGTGATCGTGCGACGCGGCTGCTCCTGGACGAGGTGCAGGATCTCGACACGTGAATAGCTGGAAATGGCGCTGTACCCAACCGGGCGACCTGTGGTCATGCCTCATATTATTCACGGTGTCGCTCGTGTGCGCCACCCCCGATCTGCGGGGGTTTCTTCCGGCCCTGCGGAAAGGGGTGCTCGTGCCGTATCGCTGCGCGTCGGCATCCGTTCACCTGCCGTCGATCCGGCGTTCTTCCGCACCCGCAACCGTCGGCAGTGCCGCCGTCACGGTGGCCCCGCCGACCCCCTCATCGAGCGTTCGTCTCGAGTCTGGAGCCGACTTGTCCTCCTCGCCCTCGCGCCTTCGCGTGACCGCGCTGCTCGCGCTGCTCGCGGGTCTCGGCGCGCTGCACAGGCGCAGCCGCCGGCGACGAGTCGGGCAGATCTCTCCCGCGGCGCTCAGCGATGGCCAAGGTGTGTCGCCCTAGAGTCGGTGCATGCAGATCTGGCAGTTGCCGATCATCGACGGAGCTGTCCCGATCATCGTCTACACGATCGCGGGAGCGTTCCTTCTGATCGTGCTCGTGCGTCGTTGGAACAGGCGCGCCATGCTGTGGGCAGCGGGGGGTGCGCTCGCCGGAGCCGGGCTGGGCGTGGCGCTCGTGCACGTCGTCGACCGGATGCAGCTGTTCGGCCCGGCGCCCCTGCCGGGATTCGTCGTGCCGTGGGCGGCCGGTGTCCTGGCTGCCTCCGGGTTCGCGCTCGGCGCGCTGGTGGGTGCGCGGTGGTGGCGGCGGATCGTGTCCGCCCTCGCCGTCCTGGTGTTTCTCGTCGCCGCGGCGGTCGGTATCAACGCCGGCTTCGGCCTGAACCCCACCTTGGCGACGCTTTTCGGCGTGTCGGGCTACGACCCGCTCGAGCTGCCCGAGGTCGGGCCGACCACCGATGTTCCGTCCGTTCCGCTCGCGCAGTCCTTCGTGCCGCCCGCCGGAATGCCGACCAAGGGGTCACGCGGCACGCAGGTCATTCCTGCCACGGCATCCGGCTTCGCCGCCCGCCCCGCGGGCATCTACCTGCCCCCCGCCGCGCTCGTTCCGAACGCACCGGCCCTGCCGCTGGTCATCATGATGATGGGCCATCCCGGCAACCCCGACCCGACCGCGATCAGCGACGTGCTGGACGAGTTCGCCGCCCGCAATCACGGCCTGGCGCCGATCGTGATCGTCGCCGACCAAGTCGGCTCCGCCAACGCCGACACGGCGTGCGCCGACTCTGCGGCCCTCGGCCGGGCGCGCACCTACGTGACGCAGGACGTCGTCGCGTGGGCGAAGGCGCACCTGCGCATCATCAACGACCCCGCCTTCTGGACCATCGCCGGATACTCCAACGGAGGAGGGTGCGCGATCTCCTTCGGGGCCGACTACCCCGCGATGTGGAAGAACATCCTCGACATCTCGGGAGAGCCCTTCCCGGGATCCGAGCAGGTCGCCAACATCACCAAGACCG
>NZ_MKRU01000083.1:0-12989 GCF_001897985.1 Microbacterium sp. 69-7
CCCCGCCGACACGAGCGGCGCGTCGGGCGTGTACGTGGAGGGGCTCACCCCGGCATCGTGGCATCGTCGACGCACCGCCGGTGAGAGATATCCACAGCCCGACGCCTGTCCGGCGACAGCTCTCTGCCGCGGCAGCAACGTCGTTGAGCGGTGCTTCAACAAGCTCCCGCAGTGGCGCGGGATCGCGATGCGCTCAGACAAGACCGCCCGCGACTACCACGCCGGCCTCTGCCTCGCCGCGACACTCCACCGGCTCACCACCGGCGTTCTCTAGGCATCGAAGTCGACTGCTTCACCCTCGCTCATCCGCTTCAATCGCGCCAAGTGGTATCGCCACCCCTCTGCGTGTTCCGCAGGCAACGAGTGCGGAGTTCGAGCACGGCAGAATCCTGACTCGGTGAGGGTGACCGAGGTTGCCTGCCCGTGCGCTACCAGCTCGATCACGACGTCGAGAGGGTGCTCCCAGCCCTGTTCGGTCCAACTGAATCCGAGCACATGCGGCTCGTCACAACGCGTGACGCTCCCCGTCGCGCATACCTGACGGCCTTCCTCGACCCAGGTCTCGACGAGCGGCGAGCCAACGGCCGCCTCGAAGTGCATCTCAGGCCACCATGCACCTCGTCCAGCCGTCAGGAATCGCCAGACAACCTCGGCGGACGCATCAACGTCCGCCGCCACCGTCACCGAATCACGAGGCATACAGCCAAGCTATCGATCCAATCGAGGCCTTTAGCAACACGCCCTAGCTCGACCGGGAAGCGCGCATCATCCATGACCACCACGCCAACGCAGGCATAGCGATGCCGACGGTGACGGCGGCAGCGGCATCCGGAACCGCGATGCTCACCCCCACGCCCATCACGATCATTCCAAAGGTGAGGGCTGTGGCGAAGAGGTGCGGGCCGGGCCGCGAAATAGTGGTGAACCAGCCAGGCCGGCCCTCCTGCTTGTCCTGCATCATCATCGATACTCACCTCTCTGCACTGGTCGACACACGACGAAGGCGCACTGCTGTCGGCGCGAGAGCCGCTGCACGCCCCGCTGCGAACCTACCCGTTCACATCTCAGTGCTCGATTTTCCACAGCCCAACCACCCCATGTGGTCTGACCACTCTTCGTAGACTGCCGTCGTGCTCACGATTCCCGAGACCCTGCAGGTGCAGGCCGATGCCGCGGTCCACAAGGCCGACGGACTGCGCTCCCCCAGCCGCTTCGCCGTGTCCGGCATGCTCGCCGGCGCCTACATCGGCATCGGCGTCGTGCTGATGGTCGCCACCGCCGGACCACTCATCGCCGCCGGTGACGGCCTGGCCAAGCTCGTCGCCGGCCTCGTGTTCGGCGTCGCCCTGACACTCGTCGTCTTCGCCGGCGCCGACCTTCTCACCAGCGCGATGATGATCCTCCCCCAGGGCGCCCTGATGGGCGCGGTCGGGTGGTGGCGCGCGATCGGCACCATGGCAGCCACCTTCGTCGCCAACCTCGTCGGCGCCCTCGTCTTCGCCGGACTGATCGTCGCGTCGGGGGTCCTGCATTCCAACGCACCCGCCGGCAAGATGATCGCCGACATGCTCGCCGCCAAGGCGGAGGAGGGTCCGCTGCAGCTGTTCGTCCGCGGCATCCTCTGCAACGTGCTCGTGTGCCTCGCGATCTGGATGTGCGCGCGCGTGCGCTCCGACGTCGCCAAGATCCTGCTGATCTTCGCCGCGATCCTCGCCTTCATCAGCTCGGGCTTCGAGCATGTCGTCGCGAACATGACCACCTACGGCATCGGCCTGTTCAGTGGCGACCCCCACTTCACCTGGGGGCTGTTCGCGAACAACATGCTCTGGGTGGGGCTCGGCAACCTCGTCGGCGGCGGCATCGTCGTCGGACTCGGCTACTGGATCGTCGGCGGTCGCCCCCGCGCTGCGGCCCTCACCGACACCCACGCCCCCGAGACGGCCGACGCCGCCGGATAGACTGACTCCCGCGCGGGAGTGGTGAAATCGGCAGACACGCAGGATTTAGGTTCCTGTGCCTTCGGGCGTGTGGGTTCAAGTCCCACCTTCCGCACAGAAGCATGGACGGAGGGGCGCACCGACGCCCGATCAGAGCGCGGTGTAGCCGTAAAGGTCGCTCTGGCGTTCATTGATCCAGATCGGCTCGCCGCCGTCCGGTCGCGGGATCAGAAGCGTCCGCCCATACGACTCATCCACGACGTGCGCGTCCACTCCCTCCGCGCGCACCCGCGCGGCCAGCTCGTCCACATCACCCTCGTACTCGAACGACACCTGCGCCGCAGGTACATCGCCGTCGTGCACGGCCGCAAGCCCGGCATCCGCCACGAGCTGCACCCACCGGCCGCTGTCGCTGCGCACCTCGGCGCGCAGTCCCAGACGCTCCAGCACGGATGCCGCGGCATCCACATGCGCACTCACCCACAGGCCGAGCGCGCGCAAGCCCTGCGTTCCGTGCCGCTCCCCCGGGGCAAGCTCGAGCACCACGAGCTCGAGCTCGCCGGCGATCGCGACGCCCGATGCGCCGTTGTCCGCGACGAAGCGCCGGGCCGCATCACCGAAGGCGTTGGCCGCGGCATCCAGGTCGTCGGACTCGAAACCCAACGCGGCGAGGCCGTCCAGCGGGTCACCCGGCTCCACGCGGTGCAGCGCGACGCGCCCGTCTCCCGCTGCGTAGACCGACCAGTCCGCCTCCTCCACGAGAGCGACCAGCCCCAGCGCCGCGAACAGGCGCCGGTATCCGGCAACGTCGGAGGTGTACTGCACGGGACGAGTGACGATCATGAGAGATCCTCCTTCTGACGGGTCGAGGATGGAGTGTCGAGAGAGGCCTGTAGCACCCGCTCGACGAAGCTGCTGAGGCTCAGCCCTTCATCGATTGCCCGGTGTTTGACCTGCGTGATGAGCCCACGTGGCAAGTAGACGTTGAACTGCGCCTTGTCGGCGCGACCGGCTATGGGGTCGAGGGGCATGACAGCATGCTAGCAATCTAGCCGCGACCGCTCAACGATCCGCGCCTGGATTGATCAGCCGATTCACCGCGATCACTCGGGAACAGCCCCGGTAGACTGACCGCGACCGCTCACCTCTCGGAGCGGGCCCCTCCACCGCCGATCTACCGACGGGAAGTCTGTGCACGCTCTCGCCCTCATCCCCTGGCTCGACCCCGCAGCCATCATCCAGAACGCGGGCCCGTGGGCTCTGCTGGTGGTGTGCTTCATCGTCTTCGCCGAGACCGGTCTGCTCATCGGGTTCCTTCTTCCGGGCGACACGCTGCTCGTCATCTCCGGCCTGCTGTCGCACGCCACCGCGACGACGCCGCACGGGATCTTCGGCATCAGCGTCTGGTGGGTGGCGCTGCTGATCGGACTCTCCGCGTTCATCGGCGGCGAAGTGGGCTACTTCATCGGTCACAAGGGCGGACCGGCCGTGTTCGAACGCAAGGAATCGGGTCTGTTCAGCCGCAAGAACGTCGAGCGCACCAACGCGTTCTTCGAGCGCTACGGCGGCCTCACGGTCATCCTGGCCCGCTTCGTTCCGATCGTGCGCACCTTCGCGCCCGTCGCGGCGGGCGTCGGCCACATGCCGTGGCGCAAGTACTCGCTCTACAACCTCATCGGCGCGGTCCTCTGGGGCTTCGGCCTCACGATGTTCGGTTACCTCATCGGGTTCATCCCGCCGGTGGCCACGTTCGTCGAGAACTACATCGACCTCATCCTGCTCGCCGCCGTCGGCGGCACCGCCCTCGTCACGATCTGGCACTACTTCTCCGAGCGCCGCGTCGTGAAGAAGGAGAAGGCGGCCGGACTCACCCCCGAGACCGTCGAGCCGCTCGAGGACGACGCGCCCGCCGTCTGACTCAGGACGCTTTGGTGGCCTTGCCCTTCTTGGGCGAGGCCACCTTCTCTTTCTCCGCCCGCGCCGCGCGGCTGCGCTCCACGCTGGCCTTGAGGGCCGCCATCAGATCGATGACCTCACCGCCGGCATCCTTTTCGCCCTTCTCACCGAAGGTCTCGGACGTGTCGAGCGCGTCGCCCTTCTCGAGCTTGGCGTCGATGAGGGTGCGGAGCTCCTGCTGATACTCGTCGACGAACTGGCCGGGGTCGAAGTCGGCCGAGAAGCTCTCCACGAGGGATGCCGACAGCTCCAACTCCTTGTCGGAGATCTTGACCGGCTCATCGAGGGCGGCGAATGAGGCTTGCCGCACCTCGTCGGCCCACAACAGGGTCTGCAGAACCAGCACGTCGCCGCGGACCCTCAGAGCAGCCAGTCTCGTCTTCTGGCGCAGCGAGAAGCGGACGACGGCTGTCCGATCGGTCCGCTCCAGGGTCTGGCGCAGCAGCACATACGCCTTCGGCGACGACGAGTCGGGCTCGAGGTAGTACGGACGGTCAAGGGTCAGCAGATCGATCTGGTCGCTCGGGACGAATTCGACCACCTCGATCTCGCGACTGCGCTCTGACGGCAGTGCGGCCAGGTCTTCGGCCGTGAGCACCACGGTGCGCTCGCCGTCGTCGTAGGCCTTGTCGATGTCGGCGTACGGCACGACCTCACCGTCCAGCTCGCAGACGCGCTGATACCGGATGCGGCCGCCGTCGGCCGCATGCACCTGATGCAGCGGGACGTCGTGGTCTTCGATTGCCGAGTAGACCTTCACCGGCACGTTCACGAGGCCGAACGTCAATGCGCCCTTCCAGATCGCTCTCATGTGGCCATCCAAGCGGCTGCCGCCCGCCGACGCCAGGGGCTGGACGCTAGCCTGGCGCCATGGCACAGTCAGCGCAGGTGGTCGACGTGGGCGGTCGTCGCCTGCGTCTGAGCAACCTCGACAAGGTGCTCTATCCCGCCACCGGCACCACCAAGGCCGAGGTGATCGACTACTACTCGCGAATCGCTCCCGTGATGCTGCCGCACCTGGCCGGCAGGCCGGTGACGCGGCTGCGCTGGCCGGAGGGCACCGGCGAGCCGCCCTTCTTCGCGAAGGACCTCGAAGCCGGCGCGCCCGAGTGGATGCCGCGACACGCGATCGACCACTCGGGGGGCGCCAAGGACTACCCGCTGGTCACCGACGTCGCCGGGCTCGTGTACCTCGCGCAGGTCGCGAGCCTCGAACTCCACACGCCGCAATGGCGCTTCGACCATGGCGGACGCGGCTGCCCCGACCGCCTCGTGCTCGACCTCGACCCGGGCCCCGGAGTCGGGCTCGCCGAATGCGCGGAAGTGGCCCGACGGGCCCGCGGCATCCTGTCGGACATGGGCATGGAACCGTTGCCGGTGACGAGCGGGTCCAAGGGCATCCACCTGTACGCGCCGCTCGATGCCAACCGCTCCAGCGACGAGATCTCCGCGTTTGCCCGCGAACTGGCCCGCGCCCTGGAAGCCGACGACCCCGCCCTCGTCGTCAGCGCGATGAGCAAGGCGGCTCGCCCCGGAAAGGTGTTCGTCGACTGGAGCCAGAACAACGCCGCCAAGACCACGATCGCTCCCTATTCGCTCCGCGGACGCGCGCACCCCACGGTCGCCGCCCCTCGAACCTGGGCCGAGCTCGACGATCCCGACCTGCGTCACCTGCTGCTCGACGAGGTGCTCGCGCGGGCCGCGTCCGATGGTGACCTGCTCGCCGCCCTCGCATCCGGCGCACCCGACCCCCTCGCGCCCTACATGGCCAAGCGCACCCCCGCCGCCACCCCCGAGCCCTTCCCGTCGAGCCGCCATGTATCCGCCGAGCCGCCACGTTCTGGCGCGCCGAATCATGGCGGCTCGGCAGAATCATGGCGGTTCGTGATTCAGGAGCACCACGCGTCGCGGCTGCATTGGGACCTCAGGCTCGAGCGCGACGGGGTGCTCGTCAGCTGGGCGGTGCCGCGCGGCATCCCCGATTCTCCCGACCGCAACCATATGGCGGTGATGACCGAACCGCATCCGATCGAGTACCTCACGTTCGCCGGCGAGATCCCCGCCGGCGAGTACGGCGCCGGCACCATGACCGTCTGGGACTCCGGCACGTTCACGGTGGAGAAGTGGCGCGACGACGAGGTCATCGCGACGCTCAGCGGGCGCACCGGCGGCCCCCTCGGGCAGGTTCGTCTCGCCCTGATCCGCACGTCGGGTACCGGTGAGAAGTCGCAGTGGCTCCTGCACCGCACGAAGGATGCCGCGACGCCTCCCGTGCGCGCCGCTCGCGCCGGTCACCGCGCCACATCCCGCGCGTTAGCCGGAAGTGACGCGCCGATGCTCGCCGTGTCGACGACACCGGCGCTCGCCGCGTCCGCCGCCCGGCGCTGGGGCGATGCGCCCTGGGTCGAGTTCAAGTGGGACGGCATCCGCGCGATCGGCACGTGGGATGGCGAGCGGCTGCACCTGCGCGCCCGCAGCGGCACCGACATCACGGAACGCTACCCCGAGCTCACCGCCGCCGACCTGGGGCTCGGCGCTCTGCCCGCCGTCATCGACGGAGAGATCGTCGCTCTGGATGCCGACGGCCGCCCGAGCTTCACACGGCTGCAGTCGCGCATGCATCTGACCGGCGTGCACGAGATCGCCCGCGAAGCCCAGGCGACACCCGTTCACTACTTCGTCTTCGATCTGCTGCGCGTCGGCAACGACGATGTCTCCGCCCATCCCCTCCGCGAGCGGCGCGACCTGCTCCTCACCCTCACCGCCGATGCGGCTGCCCCGCTCGTCGTCCCCCCGGTCACCGATGACATCGCCGATGCGTTGACGGCGGCCGCCGACCTGCAGTTGGAAGGCGTCGTCGTCAAGGACCCTCGCTCTCCCTATCGGCGCGGCGAACGCTCGCAGGAGTGGCTCAAGGTCAAGCTGACGGCCATGCAGGAGGTCGTGATCGGCGGCATCCGCCCCGGCAAAGGCGAACGACGCGACGGCATCGGCTCGCTGCTGCTCGGCATCCCGGATGCCGAGGGCCTGCGCTATGTCGGGCGCGTGGGATCGGGGTTCAGCGAGCGCGAGCTCGGTCGTCTCGAACAGCAGCTGCAGCCGCTGCGCACGGAGGCGAACCCGTTTATCGGTGTCCCCGCCTCAGACGCGGCGGACGCGCTCTGGCTGCGCCCGGAACTCGTCGGCGAGGTCGAGTACGCGGAGTTCACTCCGAACGGCACGCTGCGCCACGCGCGGTGGCGAGGACTCCGCGCCGAGAAGCAGCCGGCAGACGTCCGCCGCGAGGAGTGATCCTCACGCAGGTGCGCTGGTCGGCGCAGGCGGGTCGGCCGCAAACACGGCGACGGCGGTGCCGTCCCACACGAACTGGAGCGCCGTGCCGACGGGGAAGTCAGCCCTGAGTTCACCGGGACTGTCGAGCTCGACTTCCCGGCTAGCAGTCGCGGAGAAAGGGCCCGCCGCGCAGCCCATCGTGAACCGGATGCCTTCATCACCCGACGACGAACACTCCGAGCCCACAAGAATGCACGCCTGCGTGACGTCGAGAACACCATCGTCGAAGAGGGCGATGACGAGTCCGTGGTAGCGATAGACCGTCGTCGCCTGCGTGAGAATCGACATCGACTCTCCGGTCGGCAGATCGGTGATCGGCTCGTCGAGGCTGGCGACCTGACGTGCACCGGTCACTGCCGATACCGGCCGCAGTGACGCCAGTCCGAAGACGAGCGCACCCACGACGATCGCGACCGCGACGATCGACGCGGCCCACCCGATGAGCAGCGCACGACCGATCCGAGGAGGGGTCGGCGTCGCGCAGGCGTGAGCCTCCGCCCGCTGCGGCTCAGCGGAGCTGACGGCGATGTCGAGGGCCGACGGAGCCTGTGCCGCCGGCGGCACCGAGCTCTCCGGTCGCGACGCACGAGGTCCGAACAGGACCTCCGCCTCCGCCATCCGCGCCGCCGTTGCGGGGGTCGAACCGCGGTCGTGGCGCTCCTCGAGCTCGCGAAGCCGAGCGAGCGCTACCGGGTCGTCTGCGATGTCAGCGTTCGGCCCATACGCGCGTCGGCGCAGCGCCGCGAACTCCTCGCGGGTGGCGGCATCCATGCTCTGCATCGTGACACATCCGAACGCCGATGCGTCATCAGACGCACGTCCGCGTGTCAGACGTGCGCCTCGTGCTCGCGGTGACCGGCGGGTTCGAACTGGAAGGTCGAGTGCTCCACATCGAAGTGTCGCGACAGGCACCCCTGCAGACGGGACAGCAACGCACCCGTGCCCCCGGATGCGCCGGCCAGCACGCCCTCGGCGACGACCACGTGCGCGGTGAAGACCGGGGCTCCCCGGGTGAGCTGCCACACGTGCACGTCGTGCACGTCGACCACGCCGTCCTCTCCGAGGATGTGGTCGCGGATCTCCGCAACCTCGGTCCCCCTCGGCGCCCGCTCCCCCAGCACCGAGAACACCTCGCGCAGCAGACCGACGGCGCGGGGCAGGATCATCACCGCGATGAGCAGAGAGGCGAGCGCATCCGCCGGCATCCACCCAGTCGTCCAGATGATCGCGGCGGCGACGATGACCAGCGCCGACCCGATGAGGTCGCCGAGCACCTCGATGTAGGCACCGCGCACGTTGATGCTGCGCTTCTGCGCCGCGCTCAGCAGGTACATCGAGACGGCGTTGGCACCCAGGCCCACCGCCGCCACGAGAAGCATGAGCCCACCGGCGACCTCAGCCTCGCCGGGGGTGACGAGTCGCTGGACGGCCTCGACGGCGATCCACACCATCAGCGCGATCAGGATCGCCGCGTTGACGAGCGCCCCGAAGACCTCCGCGCGCTGGTATCCGTACGTGTTGCGGTCGTTCGCGGGACGTGCGGCCACCGTCGAGGCGATCAGGGCGATCACGAGCGCCGACGAGTCCGTGAACATATGCGCGGCGTCGGCGAGCAGGGCGAGCGAACCCGTGAAGAGTGCGCCGACGACTTGCACGAGCATGACCGTGGCGGTGAGGCAGAGCGAGATCGTCAGCAGACGACGGTTGCTCGACTGCCTGATTCCGGACGGTGCGTGATCGTGCATAGATCGAGGCTAGGGCGCGCACAGCCTCCGCACGGCAGCTTTCGCCTAGTCGGGAATGAGAGCGGTTATCGCTCCAGCGTGCTCAGCAGCGGCGCCAGCGCCACGAACGCCCGAGCACGGTGTGATGCCGCGTTCTTCTCCTCCGCCGATAGGTCGGCGGCCGTGCGGCCGTCCTGATCGTCGGGCAGGAAGATCGGGTCGTAACCGAACCCGCCACGGCCCGACGGCGCGGTCGCGAGCCTGCCCGGCCACACGCCTTCCACCGTGTCCTCACGGGCGACGCCGTCCGGCCCCGGAACGACCAGGGCGATCGTCGAGACGAACTGCGCGGTGCGATGCGGGTCGGCGATGTCGGAGAGCTGATCGAGCAGCAGCTCCAGATTGGCGCGCGCGTCCTTGCGATGGCCGGCCCAGTACGCCGAGAAGACGCCGGGGGCGCCGCCGAGCACGTCCACGCACACACCCGAGTCGTCCGCAAGCGCCGGCAGCCCGGTGTGCGCCGCGGCGGCGCGGGCCTTGATGAGCGCGTTCGCCGCGAACGTCACGCCGTCCTCGACGGGCTCGGGGCCGTCATAGCCGATGACCTCGAGGTCGGGACGTACGCGCGCGACGATCGCCCCGAACTCCTCCACCTTGTGCGGGTTGTGGGTCGCCAGCACGATCCGGCGGAAGCCACCGGTCGGCGTGGAGGAGTTCGGGACGCCGGTCACGACGCGAGCACCGCGGTCTGCGCGTCGCGGAGGTCGGCGCAGCCGGCCACGCCCAGTTCGAGCAGGGCGTCGAGTTCGCGCTTGTCGAAGGGCGCGCCCTCGGCCGTCCCCTGCACTTCGACGAACAAGCCGCGGCCGGTGACCACGACGTTCATGTCCGTCTCGGCACGCACGTCTTCGACGTAGGCGAGGTCGAGCATCGGCTCGCCGTCGATGATGCCCACCGACACCGCGGCGACCGAGTCGAGGAGCACCTTCGCGTTCTTGCCGACGAAGCCCTTGGCACGCCCCCACTCGATCGCGTCGGCCAGCGCGATGTAGGCACCGGTGATCGCTGCGGTGCGCGTGCCCCCGTCGGCCTGCAGGACATCGCAGTCGATGACGATCGTGTTCTCGCCCAGAGCCTTGGTGTCGACGACGGCGCGCAGCGCGCGACCGATCAGGCGGGAGATCTCGTGGGTACGCCCGCCGATCTTGCCCTTGACGGCCTCACGGTCGTTGCGTGAGTTCGTCGCGCGCGGGAGCATCGCGTACTCCGCGGTCACCCAGCCCTTGCCCTTGCCGGTGAGCCAGCGCGGCACCCCTCCCGTGAAGGATGCCGTGCACAGCACCTTGGTGCCGCCGAAGGAGATCAGCGCCGAGCCTTCGGCGTGCGCGGACCAGCCGCGTTCGATGGTGACGGGACGCAGCTGATCGGGGGTGCGGCCGTCGGCGCGGGTGGTGGAGTCGGTCATGGGGTCCCCTTCCAGGGGTGCGGGAGGTCGATGGCGCCGGTCTGCACCAGGCGCACGCTGGACACGCCGCGGCCCATCAGCCGATCGGCGAGACGAATGAAGTCGTCGGCGGAGTCGCCGGTCGCTTCGTAGACGTGGGTGGCCACGGCATCCGGCCCGGCCAGCAGGTCACGTGAGACGAGCTGGCGGTAGACGTCCTTGGCGGTCTCGGAGTCGCTCGAGACCAGCGAGACGTCCGGCCCCATCACGTAGCTGATCGCGCCTTCCAGGAAGGGGTAGTGCGTGCAGCCGAGCACCAGAGTGTCCACGCCGGCGTGGCGCAGCGGCGCGAGGTACTCCTCGGCGACGGCGAGGACCTCGGCGGACCCGGTCACACCCGCCTCGACGAACTCGACGAACCGCGGACAGGCCTGCGTGAACACCGACAGATCCTCGTTGACGCCGAGCATGTCCTGGTAGACGCCCGATCCGATGGTGCCGACCGTGCCGATCACGCCCACGCGGCGATTGCGAGTGGTGGAGATCGCCGTCCGCACCGCCGGCCCGATGACCTCGACGACGGGCACGTCGTAGCGCTCGCGCGCGTCACGGAGAACCGCCGCGGATGCCGTGTTGCACGCGATCACGAGCATCTTCACGCCCTGGTCGACGAGGGTGTCGAGCACCTCGAGACTGTAGCGCCGGACGTCCGCGATCGGCTTCGGCCCGTACGGCGAATGCGCGGTGTCGCCGATGTACAGCACCGACTCCCGCGGCAGCAGCTGCGAGACGGCGCGGGCGACCGTGAGTCCACCGACACCGGAGTCGAAGATGCCGATCGGTGCGTCATTCACGGTTCTCCACCCTACCCGCCGCCGTGCCGGCGGCGACGTCACCAGCCCCGTCGCTAGAGTGACGGCATGACCCGCGCCGAGGCCCCGTCGTCCGCCCTGCTCACCGATCGCTACGAGCTGACCATGATCGACGCGGCCCTGCGAGACGGAACCGCCGCCCGCCGCTGCGTGTTCGAGCTGTTCGGACGGCGCCTGCCGGGAGCGCGCCGCTTCGGCGTGGTCGCGGGCACCGGACGGCTCTTGCAGGAGCTGCGGGCGTTCCGGTTCGGGGACGACGAGCTGCGCTACCTCCGCGACAACCGCGTCGTCGGAGCCGAGACGCTGCGCTACCTCGAGAACTACCGTTTCACCGGGAGCATCCACGGGTACCGCGAGGGCGAGCTCTACTTTCCGGGATCACCGGTGCTCACCGTCGAGAGCACCTTCGCGGAGGCGGTCGTGCTCGAGACTCTGGCTCTCAGCATCCTCAATCACGACTCCGCGGTGGCCAACGCCGCCGCACGCATGAGCATCGCCGCCGGGGACCGTCCGCTCGCCGAGATGGGCTCGCGTCGCGCAGCGGAGCGTTCCGCCGTCGCGGCCGCTCGTGCCGCCTACATCGCCGGATTCGGTGCCACGAGCAACCTGCAGGCGGGACGGGAGTGGGGCATTCCCACGATGGGAACCGCCGCTCACGCGTGGACGCTGCTGCACGACAGCGAAGAGGACGCGTTCCGCAGCCAGATTCAGGCACACGGCACCGACACGACGCTGCTCATCGACACCTACGACATCCGCCGCGGCGTCGAGACCGCGATCCGCGTCGCCGGCACGGGCCTGGGCGGGGTGCGCATCGACTCCGGAGACCTGCCCACCGTGGCTGCGGAGGTACGAGCGCAGCTGGACGGGCTCGGCGCGACCGGCACGCGGATCACGGTCACGAGCGATCTCGACGAGTTCGCCCTGGCTGCACTCGCGGCATCCCCCGTCGACGCCTACGGCGTCGGGACGTCGGTGGTGACCGGATCGGGCGCGCCCACAGCCGGGATGGTCTACAAGCTGGTCGCCCGCCAGGATGCCGCCGGAGGCTGGGTCGCAGTGGCCAAGACCTCGACCGACAAGGGGTCCAAGGGTGGCCGCAAGGCCGCGTTCCGCACCCTGTCCCGCGGTACCGCAACGAGCGAGCTCATCGCCGTCTCCGACGGGTTCGAGCAGATGCAGACGGCGGCGGATCATCCCGAGGCGCGCGCCCTGCAGGTGGCGCTCGTCGAAGCCGGTGAGCCCGACCCCGCATTCGAGGGGGCCGAGGGCGTCGCTCGCGCGAGGGAGCATCACGCGATCGTTCGCGAAGAGCTTCCCGTCACGGGGCTCGCACTGAGCCGGTCCGACCCGGCTCTGCCCACGGTCTACATCGACGCGTGAGCGGGACGAGTCAGCTCATGAGCGACTCGTAGATCTCCTTGCACGTGGGGCACACCGGGAACTTCTCCGGGTCGCGACCGGGAGTCCACTTCTTGCCGCACAGCGCGCGTACCGGCTTGCCCGTGAGCGCCGACTCGAGGATCTTGTCCTTCTTGACGTAGTGCGAGAAGCGCTCGTGGTCGCCGGGCTCGATGTTCTCCTCGCGCAGAAGCTCTTCGAGCTCGCGATCAAGGGTGGCGACGCCGCCGTCACCGGGTGCGTCGGGGCTGTCGAGGGGGCTCATGGTGACCGATTCTATCGGCGGTAGGGCGCCCCCGGACCGGTTCGTGCACAGAGGGTC